>NZ_JBNPLT010000005.1:0-150774 GCF_050313615.1 Prevotella sp. SGI.167
TGCTCAGGAACTTATAAATAAAGTTAAATTATAGTGTTGCGGAATTAAGGCTATTATCTTCTTATTTTTGCCTGAATTGGTGTAACTTTGCATCCAATTATGGAACAGATTTCACCAATTCAGGCATTATTGCAACAACGCACCCTGCTCCAGCTGGAGTATTATACCGAGAAAGAAGCCTTCCGCAAGCTCACCGAACAGATGGGAATGCAGCGAAAGGTGAAACGAGGTGATGCCTGGTTCCCGCTCCGTGTGGGAAAAAGCTTTTATAATTCGCTGAACCAAACAGCCATTGAGGTCTTCCGTACCTCTGATCAGGATATCGAGCACAACTTTGAGTTCGGTCGCCCCGTCATGTTCTTTATGGTCAAGAAGATGGGCAAGAATGAGAACCAGGGCAGTACAGCCCTCCAGCAGTCAGAAAACGCTAATCAAAAAGTTCAAAGTTCAAATCTCAAAGTTCAAAGTAATCAAAAAATTCAAAGTATAAAATATTTTTCCTTTACGGGAACCGTAAGCTATGTGGATGGCGACAGAATGGTGATTACCGTTCCCGATTCTGCCCCATTGCTCGACTTGCAGCAATCTACGGAGCCTATCGGCGTGCAGCTGTCGTTTGATGAAACCAGCTACAAGCTGATGTTCGAGGCTTTGGATAGAGTGATGAAGGCGAAGAACAACCGTCTGGCTTATCTCCGCGATTTATTCTATTCGCATCAGAAGGCAGGCAGATTCTCCTTCGAACCGATGAAGTTCCCATGGCTCAACCCTACCCAGGAAAGAGCTGTGAACGAGGTGCTTTGGGCGAAGGATGTGGCCATCGTTCACGGACCTCCGGGAACCGGAAAGACCACAACCCTGGTGGAAGCCATCAACGAAACCCTGATGCGAGAGACTCAGGTGCTGGTGTGTGCACAGAGCAACATGGCGGTGGATTGGATTTCTGAAAAACTGGTGGATAGAGGTGTGAATGTGCTCCGTATCGGAAACCCTACCCGTGTGAACGACAAGATGCTGGGCTTCACCTACGAGCGCCGCTTCGAGAGCCATGCTGATTACCCTCAGCTTTGGGCAATCCGCAAGGCTATCAGAGAATTAAGAAAAAACAGGAAGCAAGGAAGCGAGAACTATCATCAGAAGATGGAGAGGCTGAAGAGCCGTGCCGCCGAAATAGAAATCCGCATCAATAGCGAACTCTTTGGCGAGGCGCGTGTCATCGCCTGTACCCTGGTAGGTTCTGCCCACAGATTGCTGGAGGGAATGAAGTTCGGCACCCTCTTTATTGACGAGGCTGCGCAGGCTTTGGAAGCTGCCTGCTGGATTCCTATGCGAAGAGCCAGCCGGGTGATTCTGGCGGGCGACCATTGCCAGCTGCCGCCTACCGTAAAGAGTATTGCGGCATTAAGAGCCGGACTTGGCAAGACCCTGATGGAGCGCATCGCCGAAAACAAGCCGGAGGTTGTAACCCTGCTGAAGATTCAGTACCGCATGAACGATGAAATCATGCGATTCTCCAGCGACTGGTTCTACGGGGGCAAGGTGGAAAGTGCGCCACAGATCAAATACCGAAGCGTATTGGATTACGACCATCCGATAACGTGGATTGATACTTCGAACGAGGAGAATCAGATAACGATAGAAGGAGAAGATGTTCCTGAAGATTCTGCTTCCACATTATCTTCTGTATCTGCAGCCAATCAGAATTCTGATTTGAACTTCAAGGAGCAGTTTGTGGGCGAGAGTTTCGGGCGTATCAACAAGGCAGAAGCCGAGCTAACCCTGCTCACCCTGGCGGAATACTTCACCAAGATAGGCAAGCAGCGGGTATTGAGCGAGAGCATCGACGTGGGCATCATTTCGCCTTATCGTGCCCAGGTACAATATCTCAAGAAGCTCATCAAGAAGTATGAGTTCTTCAAGCCTTACCGCCGCCTCATCAGCGTAAACACGGTGGACGGTTTCCAGGGGCAGGAAAGAGACGTGATCCTCATCTCGCTGGTACGTTCCAACGACGAGGGACAGATCGGATTCCTGAAAGACCTCCGCCGCATGAACGTGGCGATGACGAGAGCCCGAATGAAGCTCATCATCCTGGGCAACAAGGACACGATGACGAAACATCCTTTCTACAAGAAACTGTGGGAGTATGTGGAAGGGCTCAATAATGATGAATAAGGACGAAGTTCGTGTAAAAAAGTGTATGTATGCAAGGAAAGTTCGTGTAGAAAAGTGTTGAAAACATTTGGAAGTTCGTGTAAAAAAGTGTATCTTTGCAACCAACAGAGCTGTTTAAACATCATAACAGCAGGTTATTAACATCATTAACAACTTCAAAATGTATGTAAGGATGAAAAGAACGATCATAGAACAATTAAAAGCATGGAAAGAGAGCCTTTACAGAAAGCCCTTAATCTTATCAGGAGCAAGACAAGTAGGCAAGACTTATATCCTTCAGGAGTTTGGGAAACAGGAATATGACCACGTTGCCTACATCAACTGTGATGGAAACTCTGAGATTGCCAACATATTTGCAGAAGATTATGATATGAAGCGAGTCCTAATGGTTATCGGAGCCATTAGCAAACAGCCTATAATCCCTGGCAAAACGCTTATCATTCTGGATGAAATACAAGAACTTCACAAGGGACTTTCCTCGCTGAAGTATTTCTGTGAAAATGCACCAGAATACCATGTGGCTGTAGCAGGTTCACTTTTAGGCGTTGCCATGCACCAAGGAGAATCCGCCCCAGTGGGAAAGGTTGATATCATTCGACTCTACCCTATGTCTTTCGAAGAGTTTCTTATGGCAAAAGACGAAGAACAGTTGCTGAACATATTGAAAAGTAAAGACTGGAAGACCATCACATTACTTCATGATAAACTCATCAAGATATTAAGAGAATATTATTTTGTAGGGGGAATGCCTGAGGCTGTGAAAACTTATCTTGCAACTAACGATGCAAATCTCGTCAGACAGGTTCAGAACAACATTCTCACCATTTATCGTAGTGACATGTCGAAGCATGTCAGCCCAAATGAAGCCACTCGCATCAGCATGGTTTGGCAATCCATCCCTTCCCAGCTTGCCAAGGAAAACAAGAAGTTCATCTATGGAGCGGTGAGAAGCGGAGCACGAGCCAAGAATTTTGACATGGCAATACAATGGCTGGTGGATGCAGGTCTCACCTATCGCATTTCCCGAGTAAGAGAAGTTGGAATGCCTTTGAAGTTTTACGAAGACCTCAATGCCTTCAAGCTGTTTCTCCTGGATGTCGGCCTCCTGGGTGCGCTAAGCGAGATGGAACCTGCCCAAATGCTCATCTCCAACAAAGCCATGACGGAGAGCAAGGGGGCGTTCACGGAAAACTACGTCCTTACCCAGCTATTATGTCAACAGGACATTTACACCTATTATTATAGTAGGGAAGACGCTCGCTTGGAGATAGACTTCCTTGCCCAGCACCAAGGGGTGATAACTCCGATAGAGGTAAAAGCGGAAGAGAACCTGCGTTCCAAGTCACTTCGCGCCTTCTTTGACGCCCATCCCGACTTGCGAGCCATCCGCTTCTCCATGTCGCCATACAAGGAGCAAGAGTGGATGAAGAATGTTCCATTGTACGGGGTAGAGGAGAGTTTCTAGGAACTCTTCTCACAATACTCCCTGAACTTTGCCTTAGTCATGGCAATACCAATGAGTCTATTAGATAACGCAACAATAACAACAAAATAAAAAAATATGCTACAACGTGACTACATACAGCGACTGATTCGCGAGTTTATGGCGGCACTCGAAAGAATGCTCGAAAAGAAAGAGGTGGAGGAGAGACGTGAGAAGATCAGGGAACTCTACAATCAATACGTGGGCCCTTACGCCTTCTACAGCATAGCCACCATCGAGGATGTGATGAAAGCGATGGCAGGAATTGCCGATGAGGAGAAGCGACTCTCCAAGATGGATATGCTTGCCGAACTCTACTATCACGAGGCAGATACCGTGGGGCAGCCTACAAGAGATGAACTCCTGAACAAGGCTTTCATGCTCTTCGATTATGTGGAAACCCACGGAGATACGTTCTCCATCGAACGCCGTAACAAAATGGCAGAAATCAAACAAAAGATTGGAGATGCGCTCAAATAAAGAGTGCATCCTCCTTTTTTATATTTCTAGGATAACAAAAACTAATCATAAAGTTCAATGGTCAAAACTCAAAGTTCAAATTTCGATGCTGAGTGGCGTAATGGAAATGATAGCGAGATGTGGCGTGAGTCTCTGATTTGCATTAAAAAATATTCTGCTAAGGGTTAGGAAAATGAAAATTCGATTGTAATATAGGCAAAAGAAAAGAAATAAAGTAATGCAAATAAACAAAGAAACGATAGAACAGCTCTTCCGGCAACATTATCTGAGGATGTACCAATTGGCCAGGGTACTTCTGAAGGATGATGCAGCCAGCAAGGATGTGGTGAGCGAAGTCTTTGCCGATGTGCTCAACGGAAAGACCCAACTGGGACTTGATAACGAGACAATAGCCAGCGATTCGCCCCTGCCTTCCACTAATGCCGGGAGCTATCTTCTGGTGTGTGTGCGCCATAAATGCCTCAACCAGTTGAGCCGACAGAAGATGAAAGACCGGGTTCATCATCTTCTGAAAGCCGATACTTCGCCTTCGATAGCTCCCCTGGAAGCGACGATTGCCGAAATAGACAGGGAGACCGAAAAGTACGAGGCAATTCAGGCTTATATGGATGCTGAACTCACGCCACAAACCCGCAAGGTACTCGATTTCCGCTTTCGGCAGAAACTGAAATATCGGGAGATTGCTACGGAATTGGGCATCAGCGAAGTGGCAGTTTATAAGCATCTGGCGCAAGGCATCAGAAAATTAAAGCAAAAGTTTAACCCTTAGCAGATTTATTATGGACAAGTTTGAAAAAATACTGGATATCATCGACCATCAGGAGAAGTATTCTGATGAGGAGATTCGTGAAATATTGCAGGATGAGGAATGCCGAAAACTCTATCAGACGATGGTGGAAGTGGATTCTGCCCTCCTTCAGCAGAATTTAAACACTCAGGCTTCTATTTCTCATTCGCCTGATGATGCTCTTTCTTCTAACTCTTCTCTGGGTAACTCTTCTCCTAATATAGATGAGGAATGGGAGAAATTCAGCCAGAAACATCAACTTCAGGAAGTATCCCATCCTATAACTTCCTGGCGTAAACTGGCAGCATCCATCGCCGGCTTTGTCTTGATTTCGGGTATTGCCTTTGCCGCAATCCATACTTACATCAAGCGCAGCCAGGAAACAACCCAGGTAACCGCAGATACTCATCCGGAAGTCATAAAATCAGATTCCGCAAAGCAGGTAACAGCAAAGGATTCCCTGACTCATCCGAAACCAGAAAAGCCAGCCATTCACAAGATTTTCGAGAATGTGGCTTTCGAGCAGATGATTTCAGAGATTGCTTCTTATTATGATTTACAAGTGAAGTTTGAGAATAACGAGGACAAGACCCTCCGCCTCTATTACGAATGGAACAGTCATTCGAGCATCGAGAACATCGTAAAAGAACTGAACCAATTCGAGAATGTAAACATCGAATTGCAACAAAACGAGCTGATTGTAAAATAACAAGCTTATCAAAAGTAAGCATAATATTATCGACTCTCAAAGTAATCATAAAGTTCAAAGTTAAAAAGTATCATTATGAGAAGATTTTCAGCCATCATATTCCTGCTGTGCACGTTCGCCCTGGCAATGAGCGCACAGCACATCCAGCGCAACTATCACGACCGCAGCATGTCGGACGTCCTCATCGACCTCGACAAGGCTTCCAAGCGCTACAAAATCAGTTTCATCTACAACGAACTGGAGGATTTCACAGTTACCCAGAACGTGAAGACAGCCAATATTCCCGATGCCATCCGCAAGGTAATCGGCTTCTATCCAATGCAGATGACCGTAGGTGACAGCCTCATCACGGTAGAATGCATACGCAAGAGCGAGCGCAAGCTGATAGGCAGACTGATAGACAATCACAATCTTCCTGTAGAATTCGCCAACATCCAGCTGCTCAACCCGAAGGATTCCTCCTTTCTCTGTGGAGGCGTGAGCAACGCCAATGGCGATTTCGTTATCCCCTGCCAGCAGAAGCAGGCCCTTATGAAGGTTTCGTTCGTAGGCTACAAGACGATTTGCAAGCTGGTACCTGTTGCCCGCATCGGAAATGTGAGGATGCAGGCGAATTCATACCTGTTGAAAGGTGTGACCGTTGAAGCCGCAAGGGTTGTAGAAAAAGTAGATAGACAAATCATCTTCCCTACAAAAGAGCAGGTGAAAACGGCTTCCAACGGTTATGATCTGTTGGACAACTTGTCTTTGCCTACCATTATCGTAAATCGAGCAGAACGCAAAGTTCTGTCATTAAAGGGCGGAGATGTGCAAATACGCATCAACGATGTCAAGGCTAGCATGCAAGATGTATTGGCTTTGCAGCCGGATGAAGTTACAAAGGTGGAATTCATCAATGTTCCAGGACTCAAATATGGAGACAGCAATCTGGATGCAGTCATCAACTACCAGGTCCGCCGACGCTATGCCGGTTATGTGGGTGGAGTTTCTACGATGCAAGGCACCAAGACAGGTTTCAATAATAGCGACGGTTATTTCAAATACAATGTGAAGAAATCGGAATTCAGCATCAACTACAGTTTCTCCTATCGCTCGGTAGAGGAACGAAGCTATGAGAGTCTCGGTACTTATCATCTGCCCACAGGAGAAACTCTACATCGCAATTATTTAGGTTATGATTCTCCGTTCCTATACACCACCAATAATGTACAGTTGGGTTATAATCTTAGTGAGCCAGACAAATATACATTGAATGTACGGTTGAATTTCTTCAATTACAACAGTCCAGTGAGAGGCATGAACCAGCTTTATCAGGAAAGCGGCAAGGCAAATCAATATCTGCAAAACAACAGAAAAATGCTGGAGCAGATTCCATCTCTGGACATTTATTATTCGCTCAACATGCCCCATGACCAGAACCTGGCTCTGAACCTGGTGGGTACTTACATCGGCACAGATTACCAGTATCGTATGAGGGAATATACGTTCAACAAATCGCCGGATGAATCTGTAAAGAACGCTCCGCTGACCGATTACAGTTATGATGCAACTGGTAGAAAGCGCTCTCTTATTGGTGAAGGAACATACAGCAAGAACTGGAAACAGATGGCTTTATCGGTAGGTGGACAATATAATATCAGCCACACAGATAACATCTATGTGGGAAGCAGTAATGCTGATACGGAATTGAAGTACAGCAATCTCTATCTTTTCACCCAGCTACAGGGACAGCAGAAGTGGTTCAGTTATCAGGTGGGAGTTGGCGCAACCAGGTCTTCCATCCATCAGGGGGAGAACGGATACAGCAAATGGCTGTTTCGACCACAGGTAACTTTACAGGCAAAGGCTAGCGACCGTCTGAGTTTTAAATGGAGCAGCAAAATCACGTCAGACATCCCAAGCCTTTCCGACTTGAGCGAGTTGCGCCAATATTCCAACAGCTTTGAGGCGCGTGACGGCAATAGCGGTCTGAAGCCATTTACCGGCTACAACAATACCTTGTCGGCTTCCTGGAACATTCCGCTGATGTCTGTGTACCTGGAGGGAAACTGGACGTATTACGACAAGCCAATAGCCACTTCTATCTTGCCCGAAAAGCGGGAGGATGGCTCTTATCTCTTTGTGAGCAAACCGGAGAATCAGAAGAGTCATGATTACAAGCACCTGCTGTTGACTCCTGAAGTTCACCTCATCAAGGATCATCTGGATTTGAACCTTATGTGCGAGTATCAGAATGTCAAGACAAAGGGTTTGGATTATTCCCACGAGTTCAATTACTTCAGTTATGGAGCAGAAATTCGCTACATGACGGGCAATTGGAACATTGGCTATGGTGCCTATAAGGTGGAAAAGAGTTTTTGGGGAGAAAAGACAAACGGCGGAGAGCCAACCTCCAATCTTGCCGTAACCTACAGTTATAAGAACTGGCAGTTTGGCGTTCTCGGATTATTCGTATTCTATCCTCATGGCTGCGTGTATAAGGATGAACTTTTCAACAAGTATGTGCAGCAGAAGAACAAGGTACGCCTTGCTGACCAGGGCAACATGCTTGTCTTTACTGCCAGCTTCAACTTCAGCCATGGCCGCAGATACCATACAGGCAGCCGTAAGCTGAACAATAGCGATAGAGATAATGGTATCAGATAGAATAGTTTTATATTTTCCCGAAATCACAAATAAGCAAAAGGCTGAACTTCCTAACCCGAAGTTCAGCCTTTTTGTCTGTTATCAGAATTCCAGCAGCCATTTCCATAGAGGGATTATCTCTATGCGGCAACCATCCTTCTCTACAATATCCTCCTCGTCCTTTGTCACAACAATCATCCGCTTGACATTCTGGACAGAAGAAAGCCTGATCAGCCCATCTGTCTCCCGCCGGAAAGTATCGGGATCTGCCATAGAGTAGGAAACCTGTATGGCCAATTCTTCTTCCGGAATCACAAAATCTACCTCGGCATTCCTGCTGTTCCAGAAATAGCTGCCGTCACCATATTTCCGCCTGAGCGTGACGGCAACTATGTTTTCCAGCAACGAAGTGTCTGCATCTACAAGAAAAAGATGAAGCAAACCATTGTCCGTAAAATAATACTTGCGGTTGGATTCCTTGTCCTGCAACTTTCCGAACAAATTCTCATACGGCAAAATGAGCCAGGTGTCAGCCATGTAGCCGACATAATCTATCGTGGCATCCGTACTGAGTTTTTTGCCGGTACTGCTCACGATGCTGGCTATTCTGCTGTAAGATAATGGCTGCTTCACGCTTTCTGCCATCTTGCGAATCATTACCCGCAGGGCATAGTCGTTACGAATCTTATATCGAGCCACCAAATCACCGAAGAAGATTTTACTGAAGAGATTGCTCATCCACGACCTCGGCTCCTTCATCCCCACAGTCTCCGGCAAACCTCCATGCAGGAAATAGATATTAGAGAGTCTTACAATATCCTTAGCGTAAGCATAGAGGGCATTCTTTGCCTTTACATCAATACCGCTCGCCTTCAGATATTCGGCAAAGGAATAGGGATACACCTCATGTATCATGTACCTGCCACCGAGTGTTGTCGCTATCTCGCTGCTCAACATCTTGGCATTACTACCCGTGATGTAAACCTGATATTTCTGATCTGCTAACCTGCGGGCAAACTTTTCCCATCTATCTACCAGCTGAACCTCGTCGAGGAAGAAGATAGGTCGACTGTCATACATTTCTTCATAACAGGTTTTTATCAGGTCAAGGTCGGTCACATCCAAGGAGTCAATACGGTCATCCTCGAAGTTGAAGTACAGGATTTCCTCCCGCTTATGCCCCTGTTCCAGCAGCTGTGCTATGCGCTGATACATCAGATACGATTTTCCTGCGTGTCTCAATCCTACAAACACGTAATTCAGTCCATCCATGAGCTCTACGTCACGATGAACCAGTTCTACTTGAGTAACATAAGCCTGATACTCTATTATCAGTAATTTAATCAAATCCTTCGTCATAATTCCCTTTCTTTTTACTGAATCCGGTGCAAAGATACATATTTTATCGTTTATAGACGACAAAAACAATAACTTTTTATCGTTTATAGACGATGATAATACATATATTTTATCGTTTATAGACGACAAACATCATTTTTAACACGATCTCGATGCTTTTAGGCTTCGCGAATTCAACAAGCAAGTGCAAAATTACTAAATGTTTTTGTAAAAGCACTCCTTTGATGTTGAGAATTTTCGGATAACTCGACTATAGATTAGAATTGTCCATAAATTATACCAAGGAGCAAAATTCACTCTTCCGTGACGATTCTTCTGCCAATTTCGATTTTAGCAATCTTCCTGTACCAAGGTTGCTCAATTATACTATCATTTAATTCTAAACATCTCAATTTAAGAGTCATGATGTCATAATCATTAAATTTACTCTCATCATATACACAATATGCTGCAATAGAATATTTCAGTTTTTGAGTTTTATCTTCATCATATATGCTATCATTATATACATTAAATCCCGATTTTATGTTCGTATGTAAATGTTCTCTATAATTGGGACCAATACTATCTCCATCCCATTCATATACTACCCCATCGAGATAATACTTATATCTGAGATTAATTTGCCTATCCAACATGCTAGATGGAATTTTATAAGGTAACTCTTCATCTAATTGCTGAAGGAAGCATTTTATTGGAAATCCTTTTAGCTCTATCGTTTTATCAGCATAATTACCATATTTTACTTCTATAAAAGTAAATGTTGTGTCCAAGGAAGAATCTGCTTTTACTAAAAAGACTTCTCCCTTATAACTTCCCTGTTTTTCATCATAAAATTTAGGAACATTACAAACTGCCCGATGGAAATCAGGATATCGCCAATCCTCGTTAAGACAAGCGAAGAATGTCCCTCCTATAAATACAAAGCAAAATAACAACAATAAGTTTTTTACAAGTCCATTCATAACATTTAAACAGATTATGAGGAAACCTATCTGGGTTGAAATAGGTTTCCTCTTATTATAAACTTTATTTATCAGCCACGATATATCCTTGACAATATGTTGTAATACCGTTCTCGTCACCAGAATGTTTTATTCCTATAATAACGAGATTTTGCTTTGGATATACCATTATTTTATGGCTAGAATATACACACATATCAGCATTTGGATATGGAATAACTTTCACCAATTTACCTTTATATTTCAGCAATCCAGTTTGATACCTAGTCATACCATTCTCATCTCCTTTATGCTCTCTACCCGTAATGATTCTAGAATAACTATTTTTACCTTGCATCTCTGTAGTCATAAAGAAATCTTGCGATTCACTTTGCTTATGCCACTCAGTCCATTCTAAATCCTCAACAGTAATATTATTACAATCTTCATTTCCGTTTATATCAACAGCTTTTAAAGATGCAAAATAATATGTCGTTGTTCCATTTTCATCACCATCATGAGAATACGTATATAATATTTGTGTATTTTTATGATTAGAAACTGAGCACTCGCCGCCTAGACTTTCCTTTTTGGATTCCTCAACTTTTTCTTTTTCATCATCAATCACCAACAATACTTGGTCTTCTTGTATAAGCGACTTGATCGTCGGATTATTATGCGATTTTGACATGATTTCTAATTCCCCACACTTTTGCCACGGTCCAAGAGGTCCCGTTGTCATATTCTGTTCACCTACTTCTCCCCAAGCTCCGGCAAAATACTTCCAAACTTGAGAAGGATTGGTCAAGGAAACAACGCAATTGGTTGCCACCCAATCATATCCCATATTATCAGCATGATCATGAGAAAGGGTAACACCTAAGACATTAACTGTAGAATATGTCCCCGGCTTATTATAAAATGCATGAGAACCCTTAGCACAATATACCGTCAACTCATCCTTTTTACCATGTACTATCTCTAATTCATTTGCAGGATGAGAATTCGCACCAGAATGACAACTCAAACTTGCCCCAGTTATTTTACCATTACCATCTAAACTTACAGTAACACATTCCCAATCCCCTTGATGACTTCCACTTACAATACCTGTAACATCCTTAGCATAATCAGATCCGAAGAAGAACCAATAAGATATGGTTTTTTCATTTGCATAATGCACAATGCATGGTACTCTGTAGTTTGGATCTGAATCACCTGTCAAATGATCATCTGGTTGCAAAAAGACTTCCCCTTTTCCAAAACTGTTTGGATCGTGAGGACGAAGATTCATCAATTCATATTTTCCATAAGGAGTATGCTGATTCATTATGACACCCAAAGGAATATCATAATACTCTGAAGAATGCGAATCACCTTTCACAAAAGTATTCGTGATTTTGTTATAACCATAATCTGTACCACCTTTTACATGGCGGCGCAATCTTGATAAATGGATATAATCTACAGGATTCATTGGGAAATATGGATCTTCCGAATGCATTTTCACATGCAATACGATTCTCTCATCAGGCTTGGTTGGTTCATCACACACAATCATTCCCAATCCATAATAAGTTGTTCCATTCTCATCACCATAATGATGGCGTGCTGTAATTACATAATAATCATTGGTCTTAAACCAAATACCATCCGACTCTTTTTTAGGTGCAGAGACATGATAACCACTAATAAACGTTGGATGTCCATTATAAAAGACATCTCCAATGGCATAAGCTGTGCTACCATTTTCATCCCCAGAATGTTTCCTCCCAACAATTACTTTTCCGTAAGGTGCATCGTATCCTTCTCCTGTTGACTCTTTTTTATACTCTACCCATGTTACATTCTGAACAGTAATATCTGCATCAGTAATAACTTCTCCGCTAGCAGAAATTGCCTTTAAAGAAGCATATTCATAAATAGTATTGCCATTCTCGTCCCCAGAATGAAGCCTTCCGGTCAACACCATATTTGACGGACATAAGAAGGAGCTTTTACTTTCCTTCATAGATTCGCTTTGTGTCCTTTTATCAGGTACTATTATTGTTCCTTTTGGTGCTGGTTCTGTAGATGGTTCCAAAGAATAGAGCTTTGAATAATTATAATAAGTTGATCCATTTTCATCACCAGTATGATGCCTTCCGGTCATAACCCTTTCTGAATCCGAACAACACCAAATACCTTTTGATTCCTTAATAGAGTCTGAAGAAACCCTATCAGCAGTCATACAATTATTGTCATTAAATCGAACAATTGCAGTCGCATACCGTGTTAGGCCATTTTCGTCACCTTTATGTTCTCGTCCTACAAGAACACGATTATTCAATGCATCAAAACCTTGTCCTGAGGACTCTTTTGTCCATTCTGACCATTCTTCCGAAGAAACCCTAATCACACCAGATACAGGATTGCCTGACTCATCAACAGCCTCCAATTCTGCATCTTCAAACCAAGTTTTCCCGTTCTCATCACCAGAGTGACACCTACCTGTAAGAACACGATTAAAAGAACACAAGTAAAACTCCTGTGAAGCTCTCTTGTAATAACTGGTTTTTTGCCTATTTCTAGGTCTTAAAAAAATCTTTTTCATACGAAAATCAAATTAAAATTAATACTATGTTTGTGGAATTAAATCCAAGTGCAAATATAAAGGTGTTTTAAGCATAATTGTTCTTTAAAGCCTGATAATTTATATTATTTTATACATTACGAGTCCTCTATTTGTTCTTTTTTTTACTTTTGCGGTTCTCTTTGCATTAACGCGAATGCGAATTCAACAAGCAAGTGCAAAATTACTAAATGTTTTTGTAAAAGCACTCCTTTGGTGTTGAGAAATTCAATTTCTTTCTTGGTCTTTCATTAATTTTTGCCATAAACTTTGTTATCATCTGCCTCTTTATGGTCACCCTAGTAGAAACCCCTTAGTTCAAATCAAGAGACAGCCAATCATCGAACTTTTACTTTTTTCAAAATATAATGCCACTATTGCCACGCTATAAAATAGCTAACTGATATTTAATAATTTAAGCGTTGCAATAAGGGCATTTTCTGTTGCCACCAATTGCCACCTAATGCCACGCTACGGCGAAAAACAGGACTCGTTTCTGAACAGCAGCAGTACATCCTGCAATGGTGCAAGGAACATGGTTACACCAATATGAGATTCGACCGATATACAGAAGAGGTCAACTACTGATAGCCAAAGACCATGAGGACTTGTAACCACGTACATGAGGACTCATACCCGAGACTATGAAGACTTTTACCCGACACCGCCGGGGAAAAGTGCCCAACGCCTTGGGTAAAACTGGGCAAAGCCTCGGGTTAATATCCCCGATACTTGGGAACAGACTTCAGGACATCAGCAGCACCCGAAAAGTAACACTATTAATAACCACAAGTTGATGGCAGCCGCCATTTTCGACATTTTGAAGCAGAAATTCGGCTCTTCCCTCCAGATTTCGAGTATACAGAAATTGGGCAGAGAGCTTCAGAATATTGAAGGATTGAAGAGCCAAAGAACAAGATTTAGCACTGAGTATCTGGTAGTTAGAAAAATAGTCTCTCTCCTTTTCATCTCATTCCCTCATAAAAAGAGCGTGGCAATGCGTGGCATTAGGTGGCAATAGAAATACCGCTTATTGCCACGCATTATCCACTTTTAATCAGAGAGTTAAATGTATACGTGGCAGATGTGGCAATAAAAACAGAAAACATTTTCGTGCTATAATCATAAAAGTAGGAGCAAACTTCTCTAAAGGCAGAAGATGGAAGGAGAGGTGGAAGGTGGAATAAGAATGAGATTGTTTTCATTAGATTAAGGGAAGCATAAGCAAAACTTTTTTGCTATTTTCTTGTAACTTTCCGCTCATTTTCTTTTGGAGTAACACATTTATTGTGTACCTTTGCTCCGAAATAATTATATTTGCATGCTCATTGAATTTCTTGACATAGCTCAATACATGGGGGCTACTCGCCCCCAACCCCCTCGGTGTTTTCAGGTATAGATTATTAAGCCTGAAACCCCTCAGATTTTTGCACTTCTATTGAGAACTTGCCTTTCCCTTTGACCAGCGACAGTTGGTTCTGTCCGTTCCAGAACTACTTGCAAAAAATAATCTTTCTAACTGGGAAAATATTTTTTTCCAGTTAGAAAGATTAAATTCTGCATTTTGTTTTATAGAAGCTTTTGCCCTTTACCTTTCCCTTCGGCCGGTGACCGTTGGTTCAGGGCGCATTGGGTAATTTCAGCCGTATAGGTCGAAAGCCTTTTTAGTCGTTATATAGGTCGAAATCCTTTTATAGGTCGAAATCCTTTTTATTCGTTATGAAAGACCTTGTAGGGGTCCATCTGCCGCATTTTTTCCTTGATTTTCTGCTCAATTCCTTCTGATGGTTCTAGAACTTTGGCACCCATTTCCTTTACTGCAGCCTCATCCTCGGCAGCTCCGGCACTATCTCCTAAGATTGTGCGCACTATGCTGCGCTCACGATAAGCATCAATAGAGAAAGGATTCACATCCATCACTTTACCGTAGGTCTGCTCAGCCTCCTTCAACTTTCCCTGTGCCTTCTCTACACGCGCCTTCAGCAACAGCACATCCTCGTTGCCTGGAATATGCTCATAGAGGAAAGTTGCATCGAGTTCAGCCTCGGAAAGCTGAGCCTGATCCAGCAGGATGCTGCCACGAAGCAATCGGGCGGCGTAGAAATCATCACGCTTGCCTATCGCCTCAGTCAGCATCGACACGGCACGAGGTGCATCGCCCAGCCCTCTGCAGGCTCTGGCATAGAAGAAATACGTCTCTACATTCTCAGCATCCAGCTGCAGAGCCTTGTCGCACACATCCGTCATGGCGATATAATCCTCCATCATATACGCCACATCCGCCATACGCAGCAATACAGCCACGTTATCGGGCTGCGCCTCCGAGATTTTCTGCAACTGGGCGTAAGCCTGCTGCAGGTTGCCCATCGAGATGTAGGCACGAGAAAGATAGTCGCGGCATTCCAGATCTTCGGCATTCAGCTGCAGAGCTTGTTCCAGAAACTTGGCTGCAAGGTCAAATTGGTGCATGCGGAGAGCACGCACACCATCATATTTCACCTTGTCGAAGTCCTTTTCCTTCGTTTCTCTCACTTCTTCGGTAGTTTTTTGCCCACCAAATAGCTTTTTCAATATGTTCATATCCAATTGATTTTTTAAGTTTTGAATTGTTTGTTGTTGAAATCGTCTCAAACGACAAGGCAAAGATACAAATAAAATCCAAAAAACGCCCCTTTTTTGGAAGAAATATTTTCTTTTTTCTGATTACGAGAAGAAAAACATAAACTGAGACAGGCAGTCAGCAATCTCATAAGTGTCTGCTTTTTAGTGAGTTATAAGTATTTCTCAATCCTACTAAAGGCTTCAAACGTCTCAGTCTCAGTTGTCTCAGTTATTTTTCAAGTACCCCCTCTTTTTCTTTTATTCTTATATATATATTATATATTTATATATAATTAATTAATAATCAATAAGTTACAAAACAGAAGAAAGGAAAGGAAGAGAAAAAGGGGAAAATGATACCCCCTTATTTTTTAACTGAGACTCTGAGACTGAGACTCCTTCCAATTAATTGGAATGCCACTTTTTGTATTAACTATCTGATAATAAGCCTTCTAGAAGAAAGCAAATTAGAAAATCTTCCAAATTCCAAATCTTCCAATTAATTTTTCAGCATATCCCTCCTACCCTCCTTTTTATATATATTTATATATATTATATATATAATTAATTAATAATCAATATATTATATAATATAAAGAAGTAAAGAGAAAGGACAAGCGAAAGATGCAAACCCTCTTAAAATTAATTGGAAGAACTGGAATCTGGAAGATTTAGCAGGGTAACTGGAACGCAGCCCCAGGAAAATCCCCTTTTCTCTAGAAGGCATTTCTCACTCCACGACCCAATCCGTGATGTTATGCGTAGCACTATCAAAATTAATCCCGACCTTGGTTATAGGAAGGCCCGACAAGGCAAAACGCTGGCGATAGTTCTTGAGATTGATCTGCTGCATCGCCACCTGAGCATTCTGGTTAAGTTTCAACTCTATCAAGTAAAGACGAGATTTCGTCATAACCACGATATCAACCCTGCCATTCGGAGTATGTACTTCTACATCTACCATCCAAGCCGTAAGAAGCGAGAAGATGACATAGAACATCTGCTGATAATGCCCCTCATAGTCAGTATTGGCACAATATGGAACCGTGCCCAGGAAAGTCTGCAAATACTGCAGGGCCAGTCCCAGGTCTTCCTTATCGAAGGCACGAGCCATGTTGCGGGTCGTATTATTGGCATTCTGCGTGTTAGGCGTTACATAATAAGGAATCAGCGCCTTGGTCAGCCCCAGCCGCACTTCTCTGTTCGGAATACCCAAAGTATAGGAATCGTAAGCCTCTTCATAATCCTTGATTGTAATATAGCCACTCTGATAGAGCAGAGGCGTAAGAGTTGTCATCGTTTCTGTAGGCGCATCAAAGTCTGAAACGCCCGCTTCCATGGATTCGGCGAAATCGCTGAAGTTGACACCAAACTTCTTCATCATATTGATGAGATAGGTAGGAGTTCCCGTAGAAAACCAGAATGGCTCTACCCGCTTTAACGAAAGACTGCTGAGCAAACTGAACGGATTGAAGATATCAGGCGATTCTGATGCAAAATGATAGCCGTCATAATAATCCTTGAGTCGGCTCAGCGTCTCATCCATCGTCCAGTTCTTTGCCTCTGCCAATTCCTGTATTCCCTCTTTTAACCGGGTAAGCATCTCCTCCTTGGTAATACCACAAATGCCCGCATACTCGGGGAGCATGCTGATATTGGTGATGTTGTTCAACTCGCTGAAGATGCTGAGCTGCGAAAACTTGGTAATGCCCGTGAGGAATACAAAATGCAGCATGGAGTCAGAATCCTTCAAGGGACTGAAAAAATTGCGAAGAATCTGACGGAGAGCCACCAGCTGGTTTTCCTCGTGCACCACATCCAGGAGGGGCGCATCGTATTCGTCGATGAGAATGACCACCTGCTTGCCGGTTTGCTTATAAACTTGGCTGATGAGATTGAGCAATCTTACATTTGGGTCGGGCGCATCCGTCATGATTCCCCATTTCTCTTCATGCTGTTTCAGAATAAAGAGAAGATAGCGTACCAGCGCATCCTCCTGCATGTGCTTGCCACCCGACAGATCAAAATGCAAGACAGGGTATTCCACCCAATCCTGTTCCTGCCTTTCCATCTCCAATCCCTTGAAAAGTTCCTTCTTTCCTTCGAAGTAGCTTTGCAAGGTAGAGACAAGAAGCGACTTTCCGAATCGACGAGGGCGACTCAGAAAAAGATATTTCTTGCCGGAATGGGTCATCTGATGGATGTAACCGGTCTTGTCAACATAGAGATAATTCTTGGTGATAATCTCCGAGAATGTCTGAATGCCTACAGGATAGAATTTTGCTGCCATAATCTGCACCGTTTTGATTTTGGCACAAAGTTAAGCAAAATTTCTGAAAACAACAAGCAAATCGGAGTTAAAAATACAAGATTGGGATAAAGAAAGAATAAGTTTTCCTTTTGAAAAGGAAACTTATCTGTTTTTTATCTAAAATCTCTTTTCTACTTTAATATATTGTACTACCTTTGTACTATCTAACCAAATCCGATAAATAATTTGCGTTAAAATGCTCAAATCCGAGAAATATGTATGAAACTTGAACTGTTGCTATTCTATTTTTCATACATTCTCATTGCATCTCGATGCAAGTCGTGTATCTGTTCAGCCAACCATTTTGGTGAGAGGATTCTCAATTGGCTTCCCCGGCTCATTAAATATCCAAAGAAATCTACGGTAGGGCGCATAGTAATTTCAAAATCCATATAGTTGTCGCCTTTTGCGATAGTTTTTTGAGTTGAATGGAGAGGTAAATCTTTTACTCGATACTGTTCGTAATCGTAAGCTCTAAACCTAATTCGTTCAACAGCAGTTCCGTCGCCAATCAGCACTCCGTAATATTCCTTGAAGTAATCTTGAGCGTTGAAGTCTTGAGCTATCTCAAATTTGGTATCTGTTGATTCTATGCTTTTGATTCTGTCAAGTGAGAAAAGGGCATAGTAATCTTTTACTTCTTGGTTTTCTGCTTCTGTATAATGGAAGTGCCCCAATACATACCAACGTTGCTTATGCAATTTTATGCAATATGGCTCGATAGTATAGCTTTTGGCATCTGTATTGCCATACCTCTTGTAAAGAATGGTTATCTTGATGTTTCGTTTCATGGCATCAAGGATTAGTTTGAGGTTTTCGCCTTCATAGGGTACAGTTTCAAGCACGATCCTATCTTGAAGCGATACACATTCGCTAATAATATTATTGGATGCAAGTGTGGCTAACATCCAGTTTTGTATGGAGTCAGACTCTAATGCTTCAGGATTTCCAATAGAATATTTATATCCGTTTTTCCTGTTGCACTCGATATATATGCCAAAAATGTCTTCTATGGCATCTTTGTGTCGATTGAAGGTTGAACGAGCCAATTCTATTCCTTCGCTCATGTCCGTTTCAAGCCATTTCTTTTGAATATCTGCAAAAGAAATAGATTGGGCTTTGTTGATGGTGTTTACCAACCAAATGTATTCTTTGAATTTCGCTTGAGTTCTCATGTTATATACAATTTTATCTACATTAAGTAACGAGATTTTTGCTTTTTTATTGATTTATGATACATTTTTTCTTTTAAAAAAGAACTTGTCCTATGATTTGATACAAGTTTTTCTTATCTTTGTGCCGACATAACAATAATTTCATAAAATATGAACTATGATGAAGTAAAATTACGCAGTTTGATAGGCAAATGTCAATGGACTTTTGCCAAGACTATGCCTACGTGTCCTCATGAGTACATTGTGAGGAATAAATGCGCCTTGTCTGATGAGGAATTTGTCTTTTTTGTGCAGTCACAAAGAGAATTTGGTGTTCCACAACAATGGTGGAAATATAATTTTCCTTATCTGCATATTGATGGGTATAAGTATTGGACGATGGGAGATACCATAGAGAATACTACCATTATCAATAGGGCGAAAGACGATAATTCGCAAATACATATAGTTGAGCAACAGTCAGTAGAACAACAATCCCAAAAGGATAAGCTTACGTTGTCTATAACTACTATTGGTGATTTGCTTCTTCGCCAAACGATTTCGAATGGTGGGGAACACATTAATGGTGTAAATCTGTCGATTCCGATCTATCAGCGTCCATATAAGTGGACTGCTCGTAATGCAATACAGTTGCTTGATGATATTATCGAAGCGATGAATGACAATAAAGAAAGTTACAGGATTGGTACTCTGATTCTTCATCGAGCATCAAGCCAAGACTCGTATGATATAGTTGATGGATTGCAGAGAATCATTACGTTCTCTTTGTTGTTAAAGGTATTGGGGAAGAACGATATAGCTTTTCTCCAGCAAGAATTATATGATAATGAGTATAATGCCCGTAATATATCCAATAATTATCGAGCATTGGAACGACGCATCAGCAAACCTGATTTGAAAGAAAGCCAACAACAGAAAGAAGACTATTATGTAAAGGAACGGGAGTGTAGAAGACTGGAAGAATTTGTAGAGAACAGATGTGAACTTATTGTTGTTGTCACATCTGACGTTTCTGAAGCCTTTCAGTTCTTTGACTCTCAGAATGCTCGTGGCAAAGCCTTATATCCACATGATTTGCTGAAAGCTTATCATTTGCGTGAAATGATTGATATAGAAGAGAATGAAGTTGAAAGAATCGTCAAGGGATGGGAACAAATATCTCAAAGTGGTTTGGCAGATTTTTTCGGAAACTATCTGTATCGTATCAAAGAATGGGTAAATGGCAATAGGGCAGAAGTGTTGGATGAACGTAATATCCACATGTTCAAGGGGATTACTCGTTCTGCACGAACTCCTTATGCTCAATTCTATAAGAGTGCTTATTGTTATGCAGATATGGTAAATTCTTCTGCTATGCCATTCGTTTCTGGAACTCGCAATATCAATGCATTTCAATTGGACGCTCCAATTATAGCAGGCAAACCTTTCTTTGAATATACGAAGCATTATTATGCCATACTAAAGGACATTCGAGATAACAGCAAGTACGAGGGGTTCTATATCAACGACAATATTATAGTGAAGACATTGGATCGCTATTTCAAGAATGGAGTAGGCAATGGTATTGCCCGGTTGCTGTTTGATACTTCAGTTCTCCTGTATGTAGATAGGTTTTGTCCGGAGTCATATCCAACCAAAGAAGATATGGAGCTATTTGAGCAATTTGTCGTTTATGCCTTTGTTTGGGCTTATTCGCTTAGAGCACAATATACAAATTTGGGATGGCTTTCTGCTCAGAATTTCATTATGGAAACTAATGAGAATTTGAAGAATTCATTTAATATGTACAAGTTGATAGCCAGGCAGGATACTCCCACTACATTACTCAGCATGTTGGCAGATAAGCTAACCCCTTTGGCTGATAGCGACATAAAGGATGGGAAAAAGAATGGCAGAACAAATGCCGGGAATTTGAAAGAGTATGATGGCGATGGAGTCTATCTGAATTATCTCTATTTCTTTAAAGTAAATCGTTTTTATAAATAGTAGAAGACAATGAAAGATTTGAAAAGTATTTTGAAAGAGTGTTCTATTAAGGAAATCTATTGCGATAATCACGGAGCACCTATTACATACGTAATTCCAATCTACCAACGTAACTATGCGTGGGAACGAGATGAAATCTGTGCTTTGATAAAAGATGTCCATGATTCTATGGATATGGGCAAAACGGTTTATTACATAGGTACTCTTGTCACTTATAAGCGTGATGAGAACAAATATGAGGTGATAGATGGTCAACAGCGTTTGACTACGATTTACCTCATACTTAGAGCTTTGGGAGTACAGGACATTTATAATCGCTTGACTTATTCGGCACGAAAAGCTTCTGCTTCTACGATAAAGGCATTATCAGGGCGTGGAGAGAAAGAGGATCTTAGTGAGATGCCTGACCTTGGTATCAAGAATGGCTTCGAGTCCGCAAAAGCAGGATTGAATGAGATTGTTGGTTTGGCTCAAACTGATGTGGATAAATTCAAAGAGTATTTCTTGAATCATGTCCATATCATACATTATCGAGTGCCGAAGGATGTGGATTTGAACCATTATTTTGAGGTGATGAATTCTCGTGGCGAACAGCTGGAGAAGCATGAGATTGTTAAGGCAAAATTGAGTGAGCAATTTATCGGGGATAATACCTCGATGGAAAAGTTCAGCCGTATCTGGGAAGCATGTAGTGATATGTGCTTCTACGTTCAGCAAAAAATGTCTGATATGAAAACTGTTTTTGGTGAGAACATGGATAGTTTCGTCTTAGAGTCGTTTGAGGCATTTGCCGACATGCCAGCTAATGCAGGTAATTCTTTGGGTAGAAAAACGATTGCTGAGTTGTTGGATACTCCTGTTAGGCCTGTGCCCCAGAGTACGATGTTAGATGAAAATGATAGATTTCAACCGATCATAGACTTTCCTAATTTCCTCTTGATTGTGTTGAAGATTACGAGAATGAAGGAACAAGGATTTGATCCTTTGAAATTATCTCTTGATGACAAGGAACTGCTTCATGAGTTTGAGAAGATTAACATCACGGCTGATTTCGTAAAGCGGTTTGCTTATAATCTGTTGAAGGCTAAGTATTTCTTGGATAATTATGTGGTTCATCATACGCTCGGTGAGGACCGTATTTCAGAAAATCCGTGGAAGTTGCAGCGTTACTATAAAAATGGAAATGCTGTCTATCTGAAGGATTTGTCGGAAGACAAACCCATGCAGGCAGAGCTGGTACAGTTGCTGTCTATGTTTGAGGTAACTTTTACGGCGAAGCAACGCAAGAACTACCTGTTCTATTGTCTGTACCATTTGTTTGAGAACGATAATATGAGTGATTATCTCGTCTTTATGAGAGATTTGGCTGATAAGTATTTCTTTGATGTGTATCTGAATGCGGAAAAACTCAATGAAAGAAACCAGCCAAAGCCTAATAGCTTTGATGACACGATGATACGAAATGGACATCTGAATGTAGAACTGGAAAATGTAGAACGAGACTTTAATCGCATCTATCCTAAGGGAGCGCCCAATATACCTCTCTATGTGTTTGATTATACAGACTATAAAATATGGAGAAAGTATGCGGAGGAGCTACGTGGAGAAAAAGCTAAGAAAGGAGATGCAAAACGTATAGGATTCTTTCAAGATTTGGGATGTAGTGATTTTGAATTAGAGGTATTTAATAACTTCTATTTCTCTCGAACTCGTAAGAGCCTTGAACATTATTATCCTCAGGCTAAGGCTGGTAGTGATAAACCTGTCAGCTCAGAAGATAGCAATTGTTTTGGAAACTTTGCCATGATTGGTTCCGATGCTAATAGCTCTGGTTCTGACTGGAATCCAATTGATAAGAAAAACCGTTATTTGGATTCAAAGTCAAATCAAGTTAGTACAGCATCTCTAAAGTTCAGAATCATGTTGCAAATATGTCAAGACAATTATGATGATGGGATTAAGAATGAGACGGCTAAACGTCCTTTTGGATTGGAATGGAATGTGGATGATATGAATGAACATCAAGAAAAAGTGCTTAAAATCGTCATGAAAAGATAATAGTATAAGATACTGATTATTTTGTAAATAAGAATAAGGGACAGGAAATCCTCCCGAAGCCTGCATCCGAAGACCGACGTGTGAGAGGCGTATCCTGTCCCTTTGTAGGTAAGCACAGAAAGGTCAAGGCCACGTCGCACCATACAGGTCCCTACGACCTGGCCGATTTTAGGGTTAGCTTTCGACACAATTCTGTGCTTGTTGGTTTTGCTTGATGCGAATGGTCAAGCGAATTTGGTTCTCGTAATGAGCATCTTCGTTGATTTTGCTGATGCGGCATTCAAAGACAGATGCCCACCCCATTTCCAATAATTGGGCAATCTCTGTATTGGAAGTGCGAGGAAGATAGCCTAGCAGATATTCCTCTTTCTCGTTGTTATCTGCCACCTTAGAATAAACCACAGCGACAGCATTCTTGTCGTATGGGTTCTCTTGGTCTCTTTGTAATTCAAGCAGAGTGCCGACCTTCAACTCTTCCCAAACTTCATTGGCATCATGATATTGGCGACCTGCGAGATGACATTCCTTGAAAAATATCTTTTTTCTCTTCATAACTTTACTATTTTGATTTCTGTGTGCAAAGTTAGCTTGCACTTGTGCCAATTCGTGGGACAGCAAGTCTTTATTTTATGTATTTAGAGGAAATATTTTAAAGTATATGTTGCAAAATACAAAATAATCCTTTTCCTCGAACAGCAGGCGATAAATATAATACTATACTATTTCGGCACATTTGTCGGGCAAGCCTTTGGTGGGATAGAAGCCACAACTTCCTTGAATTTCTCCTTCGTAATCTATCACCCAATATTCTGCATTTGCATTTAAGCATTATCCATCTTCTTGATTGGACGGATGATAAAACCATCTTTTGTCGCCATATTGTTATCGGTTTGTTTCCTATTCCTACAAAGATTCTCTTTGTTTTCAGGCAATGAGTCTGTAGCCATTCCATTTACCATGGTCTGCATTACAATATTCAGGCTGAAAGAATATTTGACATCCACCCTTATGCCGTTTTAGAGTTGAAGCAATTAACAAGCAAGGAAGCTGCGGTAAAGGCAACTCCTACTCCTACCACACCCGTCCATCCATAATGTTGCCAGAATAGACCTGAAACAAATGTACCGGCAGAACCTCCTAAGAAGTAAATGGTCATATAAACGGTATTGACCCGGTTGATGGCGGATGTGTCAAGAGCGACCACGCTGGTCTGATTTGACAGATGGATGCTTTGCATTCCGGCATCAATCAAGAGGATGGCGATTATCATCCACAAGTAACTGTCATTTCCCCAAAATGCCAACAACCATGCAAACAGGATGACGCATCCTCCGACAATAGAGAAGAATCTTGCGCCATACTTTTGGATATATCCGCTGATGAAAACCACCGTGGATGCACCTGCCAATCCGCACAAACCGAGTGCTCCGATAATATCGTCGCTTGCAAAGAAAGGCTCTTGCTTCATTCGGAAAGCAAGGCAACTCCACAAGGCAAAGAACGAGCCATAAGCCAATGCCGCCCTCAACGACGCGATACGCAAGTACGGGTATTTGGAAAATAGGCGCAACAAGGATTTCCACAGCCCTGCATAACTTTCTCGTGAACGGGCAGGCAACACGGGCAGCATTTTGTGAATCATCAGAAAACACCCGAGCATAAACACGCAAGCCACAAAATAGACAGTACGCCATCCCCATATATCGGCGAGAAAACCACTGAATACCCGTGACCCAAGAATGCCTATGAGCAAACAGGACTGTATAATCCCCACGTTGCGCACCTTGTGGTCTGGAGCTGAATTATACGACACCAACGGAATGAAGAACTGCGGCATGACCGAAGATGCCCCGGCAAGCAAGGATGCGCCCCACACCCAGTAGATGTTCGGGGCGAGTGCTATGGCAAGCAAGGCGCACGAAGAAACGATGTAATTGGTCAATATCAGTCTCTTTCGTGAAACCAGGTCGCCAAGCGGAATGACAAATACAAGCCCTGCCACATAGCCTATCTGGGTCAATGTCGCCACCATGCTGGCGGAAAAATCGCTTACCGCGAAATCCTTAGCCATGCTGCCCAACAGAGGCTGGTTATAATAGCAGTTGGCAACGGAAAGCCCGGTAGCGACTGCCATCAGCGCCAGCAGAGGCGCCGAAATGCCTTGGTTCTCCCTCAATTCATACTTCATCTTCTGCCTCCTTTCAATATGATACGATTTTCAATCCAATCAGGGAAGCAATAAGCGTGAACAGAAAGAAAAGACGGATGGGAGAGGCCGGCTCCTTGAAGACGAATATCCCTATCAAGACCGTGCCGACCGCCCCGATACCCGTCCAAATGGCGTATGCCGTTCCCAAAGGTAAAGTCTGAACCGCCTTGGCAAGCAGGGTCATGCTCAATACTGTGGAAGCCAAGAAGCCGCTACCCCACAGATAAAAAACAAGTCCTGACGCAGCTCTCGCTTTACCCAAGCAGAATGTAAGGCTCACCTCAAACAATCCTGCCAATAATAAGATTATCCAATTCATAACTATGATTTATTAAATTCAGGTGCAAAAGTAAGTAAATAATCTCTAATTGCTTTTTTCATTTGGTAAAAACTGATTTTACATTTGCAAAAAAACAGCCGTTCATTTCCGTTTTTATGTGCAATTTTATAATTTTGCACACCAAATACAACAATGAGTTATGGATATAAAGGAAATCATCAATCAAAGATATGCCATGCCGGATGCGTCTTTGGATAGATTGCGGCAATGCCTGAGTGAGGTTTCGTACCCCAAAGGATTCCGCGTGTTGGAAAACGGCAAGATAGAAAAGGATATCTTTTTTATCAAGAACGGCATTGTCCGCGCTTACACTTCGGTGGACGGGAAAGAAATCACCTTTTGGATTGGCAAGGAAGGAGCGACCCTTGTTTCCATGAAAGGATACGTGAACGATGAGCCGGGATATGAGACGATGGAGCTGATGGAAGATTCTGTCTTATACGTATTGAAGAAGAAAAAGCTGAAAGAATTGTTTACGGAAGACTTGCATATTGCCAATTGGGGACGGCGTTATGCGGAGATGGAATTGCTTGCCACCGAGGAACGGCTGATTTCCATGTTGTCCGCCATTGCTTCGGAACGGTACAAAGAGTTGTTAGAGAAAGAACCCGATTTGTTGCAACGGTTGCCGTTGGGAAACATTGCTACCTATTTAGGTATAACACAGGCAAGTCTGAGCCGGATCAGGGCACAAATAAAGTGACGTAATTCAGCGGATATTCCATATTTTATATTACTCAAAGCTCAAAGCCATGAGCAAAATTACAAATGTTCCCTCAGAAATGCGAAACTTGAATTAAAAATACAAGATTGGGATAAAGAAAGAACAAACTTTCCTTTTGAAAAGGAAATAATTGCCGATTTCTTTCCTTTTTAGAAGGAAAGTTTGTATCTTTGCAACCGAGTGTAGGAATCTACATATTAACAATAAAATAATCAGCAATAAAGAAGGAACACAAATGGAACTACGCAGCACATTTCAGTCAATCATTTCCTTGCACCAAGAGGAATTACCTTTTGCCTTGCAAGAGAGAAGCACCCAACTTCCGTTGGATGGAAACCGCATCGTGACTGTTACTGGCATTCGCCGTTGCGGAAAG
Organism: Prevotella sp. SGI.167; assembly: GCF_050313615.1. Lineage (NCBI taxonomy): Bacteria > Pseudomonadati > Bacteroidota > Bacteroidia > Bacteroidales > Prevotellaceae > Prevotella > Prevotella sp. SGI.167. Next base: position 26,954 of record NZ_JBNPLT010000005.1, read on the forward strand.
TCATCATTATTGGGACTTACGATTAATCGCCTGCTACAACAAGGAATTCCAAAAGAGCACATCCTCTATGTAGGCTTCGACGATGAACGTTTTCTTTCCATGTCGCCCGAAAACTTCGATGAATTGCTGCAAGCTTATCGTGAAATGTATCCTGATACATCGCTTAAGGATGTTTATATGTTTTTTGATGAGATACAACTCATAGAGGGATGGGAACTCTTTGTTCTCCGGGTGTATAAGAATTATTGCAAGCATATCTATGTAACAGGTAGCACAGCCAAGATGCTTTCAGAAGAAATGGCTTCCGCTTTGCGAGGATGGCCTGACGAATATCGCGAGTATCCTTTGAGTTTCAAGGAATATTTGGCGTTCAAAGGCACCAAGGCAAATCCATTTAGCGAAGCTGGAAAGGCAAAGTTGGCAGTTTCCTTCCGAGGATATTGCGAGGAGGGCGGTTTTCCAGAGGTAGTTCTCGAAAAAAGCAAGATGGAAAAAGTCAAAATCCTGCAGTCTTACTTCAACACCATGCTCTTCAGGGATATGGTGGAGCATTATCATATCGGAGCTTCTCCTTCGGTGGTGCGTTATTTCTTAAAGCGTGTGATGAACAATCTCACGAAGCCGACTAGCGTGAACAATATTTATAACGACTTGAAATCGCAAGGCTTAAAGGTCTCCAAGGATTCCCTCTATCTGTGGCTCGACTATGCTTGCAACATTTTCATGTTTCGCAAAGTGGAAAAATACGATAAGTCGATGGTAAAACAGCGTTCTGCCAAGTATTATGTGGCTGACATTGCCCTGCGCAATGCCGTATTATTGCCTGAGAGCGAAGATGCAGGCAAGGCTTTGGAGAATATTGTTTATCTCAACTTGGAGAGAACGCTTGGAGAAGAGGACGGGATATTCTACTTCTATGAATCGAAGGAATGCGACTTTGTTGTGAAAAAGGGCGAGCGTGTAACTGAGCTGATACAAGTCTGCTGGACATTGAATGATGATAACGTAGAACGAGAGATAGGAGGCTTGATAGCTGCCTCCTCCGTTACAGGCTGCAAACAGGGTAAAATCATCACTTTCTCCCAACGGGAGACCTTCGAACGAGACGGGATAAGGATTGAGGTTATGCCAATATGGGAGATGGAATAGGAATAGGCAAAATCATGGCTTAAAGCACCATGATCTTGCCCTTTTCCATTCTGACTTTTGCCACACCCATCTCGTTCAGCGCCGTGATGATTTCCTGCAGGCTTGCCCTGCGGGAGAAGCGGAAGTGGATGAGCTTATCCATATTCGCCTGGGACTGGAAGACTACGGTTTTGTTGTACCAGGCTCCGATGTCGCTCATCGCCTCTGCCAGCGTAACCTGATCCATATCGAAATCGCCCTCCAGCCAGTCGGAGGCTGAAGAGGAAGCCTTAGACACCACTATCTTATCCACCTGGAGCGTAGCTGTCTGCCCCGGGCGCATCTCTACCTCCGTATCGGCATTGCTCACCTTCACCTTGCCTTCCATCAAGGTTACCTTTGGGGCATCCTTGCGATAGGCTTTCACATCGAATATGGTACCTAATACCTGCGTCTGCATCTCGCCCGCCTTTACCACGAAAGGCCGATGAGGGTTCTTGGTTACCTCGAAATGAGCCTCGCCCTTCAGACGGACTTCCCGGACTTCTGCATCATCGAAAGATGCAGGATATTCGAGCATAGAATTGGCGTTGAGCATCACCCTGGTGCCATCGCTCAGCGTTACCAATGTGGTGGTTGCTGCTGGGGTAGAAACCACGCAATAGCCATCGCTCAGGGTCTGCTCCACCTGCTTGGGAGAAGTGACCTCCGAGAAAAGCTCCATGGAGAACTCCGTAGGCTGAGAAATCTCCTGGGATGAACGGAAAATAAAAAGGAATAGGCTTGCCGCTACTGCAACAGATGCCGTAATCCAAGTCAGGATTCGGGCTTTATCTATCTTTTTCTCAGACAATTCATCTTCTGCCTTCTGTAGATGTTCCTTCTCTGAAGAAATATGCTTCTGCTCGAAGGCTTCCCAAGCCGCCAGCGTTTCTTCCTTCGAAGGCTCATCGCCCAAGGCTTCCCCGAATATCTGGGAAAGCCGGGCATCAGAAACATTTTCTGAAACTTTCTCAGAAGCATTCTCAGAAACATTTTCTGATACAGAATCCATTCTATAATCCAGTTCTTGATCTTGATTCTTATTCATGATTTTTCCTCCTAATTCTCTATGTTTGTATGCTTCATTCGCTCGCGCAAGGTGGCGAGTGCCTTGGAAATATGCTTCTTCACGGTGTTGGGACTGATGCCCAGCCTGTCGGCTGCCTGCTGATAGGTGAGATGCTCGAAATAGCAGAGGCGGAGAATCGTGCAGGTGGGTTCCTTCAGCTCCCTCGCTATCTGCTCCGCCTGTTGCAGCAGGCGCTCGTGCTCCTCATACCGGGTACTCATATCATACCGGGTGGCCTCTATCAGCGCCTCTACGTTGGTCTGTTCCACCTGCTGGTGCTTGAGCCAGTTGAGACAGGCATTTCTCACCGATGCATAGAGCCAGCTCCTCCTTGTTTCCATCTGCAAGGAGGAGAATTGGTTCCACGCCTTCTCGAAAACATCTCCCACAACGTCACAGGCCTCGTTGCCGTCTCCCAAAAGGGACACGGCATAACGCACCAATCGAGGATACATTTCCAGGAATAGCTGCTTAAAGTCGTTGTTTTTCGCTCTGTCCTGCGCCACTACCTTTATATTTATTTCTCGTTGCATTGAATGTGTATCTCACACAGATGCCAACTTTCTGATTATCTGCGTATCGGGTAAACGTGCGATGCGACTGCGTGCCGTTTGCCTCGAAATAATAATATCCTGTATGCAAGAGGTCTTGCAATACAAACATCACCTTGAGGGCATCATTCTTCATGAAATTCCTGGAAACCCGGAACTGCATGTTGCCCATACATTTCTTTATTCCGATTCCCATCTCCGCCCTCGTGCTGACATTGCCCGAAAGATTCATGAACCACCGGTGGGGAAGCCTCAGATTATTGTTCATACTGAATGTAAACTGAGGCTGGTTTTTGCCAAACTCGGGGATATTGAGATGATCTACATTATCATGACTGTAGTAGACACTCGCCGTGAGGTTAGGATACCAGATTCCAAACGAAGGCGCCACACGGATATTGGCTCCACAATAGTAGGAATGAGGCACCGAAGCCATCGTCTCCAAAAGCACACTCGGATGGTTCACCTCGTCGTAAGGCTTGTACCAGGTCATGTACATGTCGAGCACATAATTGTAGTAGGCCATGAACGACAGCCACTTGTAATTGCCCGACAGGTTGAAACTGTGCTGCTTCTGAGGTTTGAGATGAGGGTCGCCCGACTTGTACTCGTACTTGCTTTCGTAGTCGATGCTGCTCTGAAGCATGACGTAGATAGGACTGTACTTGTTCAGACGATAGGAGAAGGCAAGATTCAGATTATCCTTGCTGTAGCCGATGGATGCAAATGGAATCCAATCCCTGTAGCTGGGACTCTGTTCCGCCTGCAGCACATCCTTCTCGTAATAATCGGTCTTCTGGTATTCGTATCGCAAACCGGCTCCATAGTTCATGTGTCCGCTGTTCAGATAATACTCCAGGAATCCGGCATAGATAGACTGACGGATGTGATTGAAGGCATCGGCAGAAAAGCCGCTCTGGATGAAGTCGTTGTGGCGGTTGGTAAACATCTCTTCCGTTCCGAAAGAAAGCCTACCCTTCCACAAAGGTCCCGACACCACCAGCTTGGCAGCATAGAGATTACTCCTCACCTTGCTCTCTGATTCCGCATCCAGCTGTCCGTCGTTTATCGCCGTCTGGGACCTCTGACTCACCTTGTTATAGAAGTCGCCATTGAAATTGATGTTCCATTTGCCGAAATCACCATTATAATAGGCATTCACGCTATGCGACCAATGGGGCTTGCGTTTCGAAAACAGATCTACGCCCATGCTTTCCGTCAGTTTGCCATCCTCCCACACATCGGTTGCTCCCCAGCTGTGGGTGTAGTTGTTACCTATTATATTGGTTGTCTCATAGCGCATACCCAGCGATTGCTTCTCGGAAATCTCATAGTTGAAACCTGCGTTCATAAGAATCTCTCCACCAAGGGTTTTCGTGGTTCTGCGGCTGTTGAATTCCCAGTCGCTGGTGGTATGGAGCTGGGTTTCGGAATGGGCGGTGGTGTGCGAGCGATTCAATCCCACTCCCACTTCGCCGAAGATATCGAGTCCGCCCGTACGATAGTTCAACTGCACATCATCAAAAGTATGAGGCGAATAACGGCCCTGCATATATTCAGAATAAAGGCTTCCGCTCAAGCCCTGTCCGCGCTTGCGAACGGCACGCAGACGGATTACGGCATTGGTCTTGGAACTATACTGCGCTCCGGGAACGGTAACGATTTCTGCCTTCAGAATATCCTTGGCGCTCAATCGCTTGAGTTCGTTCAGATTCTCCAGTTTCCTGCCGTTGAGATAAATCTCGGGCGCTCCACGACCGATAATTTCCCAACTCCCTGCTTCGCCCGAAACGAATGGCAACTGGCTGATCATATCTTCGGCAGAGCCCAGTTCGCCCAGGATGGTACCTGATACCAGGGTAGTGAAGGCTCCGTCCTTATACACCACATTGGGGCGGGTACTCTTGATGGTTACCGCCTTCAGCTGCTGGGTGTCGGGATGCAGACCGATGTGCATGGTAGGCTTGCAGGCCAGGGTCTGCGACTTATAGCCCACAAACGAAACCTTCAGCATTACATCCTTATCGGCATAAGGAAGTACAAAGCTTCCATCCTCCGCCGTTACGCAACCTGCCACATAAGCCTTGCTGACGGAGGAAATCAACACCACGTTGGCAAAAGGGAGAGGCTGCTGGTGCTCATCCACTACGCGGCCCTTGATCTGTTCCACCCGGGTTGTCTTGCCCGTGTATTGAACGGCAAAATAGGTGTTGTGCTCTACGAAGGAGAAAGGTTTCCCTTGCAGCACCATCTCCAGGGCTTCCTTCTGTCGCTTAGCCTGGATATTGGCAGTAACGCGATATTGGTCGGTAGCCTGATAGGCAAAGAGGATATTCTTCTCGCCCGCCTTTTCAATCTTCTTCAACACGGAAGTAAGCGTTTCGTTATGCACCTGAAAGGTCATACCTCTGCTTTGAGCAAATAGGGAAATGCTCAAGACAAGACTCAGTATAAGGGAAGTCGTTCTTTTCATCATTTTTCTTGTTTTTATGATTCTACTTTGTTCATAATACAACATCCCCCTGGAATCGGGTACGCCTATTAAAAAAATAATGTTGCAAAAGTACAAAAATAATCGGGAAACTTGCCATTTGTTTTCACCAAAAAATATTCTTCCTGCCACTTTTGGCGCCATTATCAGCATTTTTTCGTCTAATTATTAGACAATCATTACCCATTTCCGATGATATTTCGTAACTTTGCACCATGATTAAGAAACAAGGAACGATATTGATTGTTGATGACAACCGCAACATTCTTACTACAGTAAGGATGCTGCTGGAACCCATATTCGATGGCATCATCACCATCGCCAACCCTAACTCCATCCCAGCCAAGCTGAGAGAGGAGCATCCTGACGTGGTGCTGCTCGACATGAACTTCTCCAGCGGAATCAATTCGGGAAACGAGGGACTGTACTGGCTCAGGGAAATCAAGAGCCTCAGCCCGAAAACCGAAGTGGTGCTCTTTACCGCCTATGCCGACATCCAACTTGCCGTAACAGGCATCAAGGAAGGTGCCGCCGACTTCATCGTGAAGCCTTTTGAAAACGAGAAGATGATACGTACGCTGGTAGAGGCTAGGGATAAGAACAAGGCTGTGGATAACGTTATCAACAGAAATGGTGGAAAACCTGGTGGAAAAGATGCGCAAAGCGCTATGTATTGGGGAGATAGCGAAGTTATGAACAATTTGAGAAGTATTGTGGAAAAAGTTGCCGCAACCGATGCAAATATCCTCATTACGGGCGAAAACGGAACAGGTAAAGAGGTGTTAGCCAACGAGATACATCGTTTATCCACAAGATGTGGAAAAAAGATGCTGCCTGTGGATATGGGAGCCATTACGGAAACCCTTTTCGAGAGCGAACTCTTCGGTCATGTGAAGGGTGCTTTTACTGATGCCAAGGTGGATAAACCGGGCAAGTTTGAGCTTGCCGACGGCAGTACCATCTTCCTGGATGAGATAGGAAACCTATCCTATGGTCTTCAGGCAAAACTCCTTACCGCCCTGCAACGCAGAAGCATCGTAAGAGTGGGCGGAAGTAAGCAGATTCCCATCAACGTACGGCTGGTTTGCGCCACCAACCGCAACCTGCAGCAGATGGTAAACGATGGCGAATTCAGAGAGGATCTGCTCTATCGCATCAATACCATCCATCTGGAATTGCCTGCCCTGAAACAGAGAAAATCAGACATCGTTCCATTGGCAGAAAGATTCCTCCGTCAATATGGTGATTTATATAATAAGGAGAATCTCCGTCTTTCGGAAGAAGCTGAGAAAAAACTTACCAGTTTGCCTTGGTACGGCAACATCCGTGAACTTCAGCACGCCATCGAGAAAGCCGTGATTCTGTCTGATGGCGGAATGATTTCTGCCGAAGATATTGACGGCGGAAACCAGCAGAAAAGAGAGAAGCCCCTGGAAGAGGTTCAGACGCTCGACGAGATGGAGAGCCGAATGATAGAGAAAACCATCAGGGAATGTGAGGGAAACCTGTCAGTGGTAGCCGCAAGGTTAGGTATTTCCCGCCAGACGCTTTATAATAAGATTAAGCGATACGGGTTATGAATTTAGGCACGGATTACACAGATTACACGGATTTTTAGTTATCAGATGAATAGTCAGTTAGCAATCATCGTTTTATTGGTGATTTTGGTAGTTCTAGTAGCAGTCAACATCTGGCTCTACCGCCACTATCGCCGGAACATCAAGAAGGTAACCTTCCTTTTTGATGCGATAGATAATGGGGATTTCTCCTTCAACTTTCCTACGGAGAAGGGGTTTAAGGAGGATAAGATTCTGCACAAATCCCTCAACCGCATCAAGCTCTTCCTGCAACATACGAGAGAGGAGCAGATGGATCGGGAGAAATATTACGAGCAGATTCTGAATGCGGTGGATACGGGCATCCTGGTGGTGGATAGTCACGACAACATCCTGCAACATAATCAGGCAGCCCTCCGGTTGCTCGATACGGATGTGCTTACCCACATGAACCAGGTAAAAGAGAAACTGAAGGATGAACACCTGGCAAAGCATGAGACGCAAGCCATGCTGAAAGACAAGCACGTGCGCATCATCGCCCTGAGCGACGTGAGCCACGAGCTGAGCAATCAGGAGGTGGATTCTTGGATCAAACTGATTCGTGTGCTGACCCATGAAATCATGAATACCATCACGCCGGTTACTTCATTGAGCGAAACTCTGCTGAAAGAATTGGGCAGCAAGGAGTTGCTGATTGCAGATAACGAATCTGATGATTTACATTCTCCAGGCAAATTGATAAAGGTTTCAGAGAAGCCACAATCTGCTGAGCAAGCGAAGCTGAAGCAAGGCTTGAAAACCATCCACAAAACAGGAACCGAGCTGTTGGCTTTCGTCAACAACTATCGCCGCTTCACCCATGTTCCCCAGCCTCAGCCTGCTCTCTTCTATGTGAAGCCTTTCCTGGAAAGGATGGCGTTGCTCTGCAACCACGAAGTAGAGATAGAAGTTTCTCCCAAGGATTTGCTGGCTTATGCCGATGAGAGTCTCCTCTCTCACGTGGTAACGAATCTTCTGAAGAATGCCGTAGAAGCTTTCAAGGAAAAGGGAAAGTTATCTGCAGAAAGAAACAAGCAAGATGGAAATAAGCAGGGTAGGAACAAGCAGGAATGCCGCTCCGCGGATTTGCAATCCGCGGCAAGCAAGAAGGCATTTATCCGTCTCAAAGCCTACGCCAACGCCCAGGAATCCATCATCATCGACGTGAGCAACAACGCCGGTCTCATCCCCGAAGATGTAGCCTCCCATATTTTCATCCCGTTCTTCACCACGAAGCCGGAAGGAAGCGGAATCGGTCTTTCCCTCTCCCGCCAGATCATGCGAGTAACCGGCGGCAGCCTCTCGCTCTATCAGGACAAGGCGCAGGGAATCACCACCTTCCGCATCATCATCCCATAACATAAGCACTTTTTTTGAGAGAAAAGTTTGGTGTTTATCCATAAAAATCGTATCTTTGTCCCCACAAATACAGAAGATTATGGCATTCGAAAAGGAAATCAAGGAATACGAGGATTTGAGAGGAAAATATCAAACCCTTATCATCAATAAAATGGATAGAGAAGAGTACATCAAATATAATGAAGTACTCTTCTCTACCCATTCGTGCGCCATTGAAGGCAACTCATTCTCCGTAGATGATACCCGGGAACTGAAGGAGAAAGGTCTGGGGATGATTCCTGCCGGAAAGACTCTCTTCGAGGCTTTCGAAATGCTTGACCACTTCGAAGCCTTTGAGTACATGATGCAAAACACGCAGCATCCACTCGACGAGAATCTTCTGAAAGGAATCAACAGGCGGGTTACCAGCCATACACTTTCCTACCGTTCTCCAGAAGCCATTCCGGGCGAATACACCACCACAGACATGGCAGCAGGCGATACGGTATTTGGCGACCACGAAGAACTCATCGCCAGAGTTCCCAAGCTGTTGGAATCTACCGAAAAAGCCATCGTTTCGGCTGCCGTTCATCCCATGATTCTTGCCGCCCATTTTCATGGCTTCTACGAATATCTTCATCCGTTCCGTGATGGGAATGGAAGAACAGGACGACTCATCAGCAACTACATTCTCTTAAGATTGAATCATCCTCTCCTCATCATCCCATCCGAAGCCCGTCAGGAATACATTTCTGCCCTCCGCATGATTCGTACGGAAGCTACGGACGAACACCTCATCCGTTTCTTCTTCAAGATGGCAATACAGAGAATGGAAGAAGAGCTGAAGCAAAAAGAGGCCAACACCAAGCGATTTATGACATTTCTCTTCTAATGAAGCATAGCGTCATACGCTCAGAAGTGACAGAAGCACTAAAGCTGATTGCCCTCCGCTTCCACAATCTGTCCATCAAACAGGCGGATGGTGCGATGGGCTATCTTGGCATCATGCTCATTATGCGTTACCATGACGATGGTGGTGCCCTCGTGGTTCAGCTCGGTAAGCAGATGCATCACCTCGGCTCCATTCTTGGAATCGAGGTTACCCGTAGGCTCATCGGCAAGGATGAGCTTCGGACCGAAGACCACGGCACGGGCGATGGCTACCCGTTGCTGCTGACCACCTGATAGCTGGTGAGGGAAATGCTTGGCACGATGGCTGATGGCCATTCGCTTCATAATCGCCTGCACCTTTGCCTTGCGCTCTGCCTTCGGAATATTGAGGTAAGTAAGAGGAAGCTCGATGTTCTCCTCTACATTCAATTCATCTATCAGGTTGAAGCTCTGGAACACAAAACCGATTTCTCCCTTTCTCACATCCGTACGCTCCTTTTCCTTCAGGTTTGCCACCTCGTAATTACCCAGGAAATATTTTCCCGAAGTTGGGTTGTCGAGCAAACCGAGGATGTTGAGCAAGGTGGATTTGCCGCAACCGGATGGTCCCATAATGGCAACAAACTCGCCGTCTTCTACTGTGAAAGATACATTATTTAAAGCAATCGTCTCCACATCTTCTGTGCGGAAAGACTTGCAAAGATTCTCTATTTTAAGCATTTTCTTATCTTTTTACTTTTTTACCTTTTTACTTTTTTACTTTTAATTTTATTCATCCTTGAGATATTTCACCGGATTACTGTTAGCCACCTTATAGCAGTTGATGATGACGGAAAGCCCGATGATGACGAGCAAGATGATGGTAACGCCGATAAACAGCAAAGGCGTCATCGTAATCTTCTCGCTGAACGACATCAGCCATTGTCTGGCTATCAGCCAAGCCCCCAAGTCGCCCACGATGATGCAAGGCAAGGCAATCTTCATGATGTCCTTTAGGAAGATGCGAAGAATATCCTTCACCTTCGCTCCGTTTACCTTTCTGATCGCAATCTCCTTGCGGCGGCGGTTCACCTCATCACTCGTATAGCCCACCAATCCGAAGACGGCGATGATCATCGTCACGATGCCGGCAACCAAGATTCCGTTGCGGAAATTAAGCTGGGAAGCATACTGGTTAGCCAATTCAGAAGCATAACTCTTCACGATGACCTTATTGTTCGGATACATCGCCTGCACCTTCGATTGCAACTCCGACAACGATTCGTCCCTTAATTCATTAAACTTAACCAACATGTAGTAAGCCGTCTTGGCAGAATAGAAATACAAGTCAGGCAATCCATTCATTCCATCACCAGCGGTTTCCGCAGCACCCCAGCGAATATTCCTGCTCACGCCACAAATGGTAAAGATATTCTCATCATGTCCTGTACAGGTAATTTGCTTGCCAACTACGCCATCCTTCCAATGCCACGTTTTGATGAGTTTCTCAGCACCTCGTTCATCAATAATAACCTGTCGGCAACTGTCATTTCTTTCCGTAAAGAAAGAGCCCTGAACGATAGGAATATTCATCATCTTGAAGAAATTATCGTCCACTCCCGACATCTCCATGATATTAAAGGTATTTTTATCGTCGCCAGGTACTCCTACCATATTTCCACTACGATCATACCCATCGAGCGGAACATTAAAAGTCGAACTGCATTCCTTGACATTCGGCATTCGCCTGACTTCTGCCAGACATTGGTTGCGCTGGTCTCTATTGCTGGCATCTATCGAAACAATAGCCACATTATCGTAATCATACCCAGGATTGAGCCCCAACATCAGCTGGTATTGACCATTCACGATGTAAAGCAAACTGAACAGCAAACCAGAAATAACGAACTGGACACCCAACAAACCAAGTTTCCAACGGTTGCGATTCTCATTATAGCCACGGAAAGCGATGGCTACAGGAATCTTGTTGTAGAGCCAACCTGGCAACAAACCGCCAACCAACAGTACCAGAATACAGATTGCCACCAATATCCAACTGCCACGATTAAGCACCAACGTGCTTACCGGAGCAGAAAGGAAGTTTTCGATGGTTCCCTTGCAAAGGAATACAAGAACAGCCGCAAGAACAACCGCCAGTCCCACATGCACCAAAGCCTCAGAGAAAATGATGGCATGAATATTCTTCGATTCGGCACCATAGCACTTTCGGACAGCCATTTCGCGAGAACGACCCACGAGATTTCCCACGATGATGAGCAGATAGTTCATCACAGAAGTGAAGAGGAGGACAAAAGCGATAATTCCCATAATCCATCCCATCTTCTTGACATAAGGATCTTGGGTGTAAACATCGCTCAATACCGTGAAATCATAGTTCAGTTCTATTCCCATATTCTTCATCTCCTTCAAAGGGAAATGGTCCTCTCGCATCTTATTCACGTAAGGCTTGAGCTCTTTTGCCTCATGCCCCTTTGCCAACCGGATGTATGATGCATAGCTATCATTTCCCACCCATTGGCCTCTGTCATCGTAGGAATATACGTATGGCATACTACACATCGACAGAATCATCTGCGTACCATGAAAGGAAGAACCCCAGGGAAACGCTTCGAAAACACCATAGATGGTAAAAGTGGTTCCCGGATAATTAGAAAGCGTGAAATGCTTGCCTACAACATTGCCGCCAATCTTTGCTGCCGTTTCAGAATCGATGAGACAGGATAAGGGTTGGGATAAAATCTGTTTAGCCTTGCCTATCAATATCTTCTGTGGAAAGACATCGAAGAAACAACTATCTGCCATCCTAATATTGGCAGAAACGATGTTCTGGTCTTCCATCTTACATTGGGCATCATCATAAAAATAGTGAGTACTGGTAGCAGCTTCCACCATAGGCGCATATTGCTTTACACCTTGGGCGGTAGCTCCTGAAGTTTTGTTAAACTCCATGGTTTCGCCATGGTTACTGCCCACTTCCGAAATCTGATACGTCCTATCCCATCCTGGAAAGTACGTATCGTAAGTCTGCTCAAAATAAATCTCGGCAATAATTACCGAACTGATTGCCAATCCGAGCGCCAGACACAAAATCTTCACGAAGTTGTGCTGGCCCCTTCGAGGCAGATTCTTGAATGCGTTAATAATATGATTCATATCAATATCCTGTTTCAAGGGCGTTAGCCCAATTTATCACTAATCACTACTAGTTAATCATTACTAACTAATCACTACTAATTAAAAACTAATACATCATTATCCTTGTAGGCCTCATAGCCGCTAACGATAACCTGCTCACCCGGCTCCAAGCCTTCAATCACCTCATAATACTGAGGATTCTGGCGACCGATGGTGATCTTTCGGCGATAAGCCTTCTTGCCACTCTTGTCTAATACAAAAATCCATTGACCACCCGTTACACTATAAAACGTGCCTTTAGGGATGATTATTGCCTGCTTCGACTGACCGAGCTGCAAATCTACATAATAAGTCTGACCGGTTCGGATGTTGCCTGGGCGAACACCTTTGAAGATGAAGTCGATGCGGAATCTGCCATCTCTTACCTCGGGATAAACCTTGCGAACCTGCAGGAGATAATGCTTACCGTTCTGGTCGAAAGTGGCAGTAAGTCCCGGTTTTACCCGGTCGATGTAATGCTCATCCACCTGCGCCTGCACCTTGAAATCGCTGAGGTCGTTGATGACTCCAATCTTCTGTCCAGCCTGGATGCTCTGTCCCAGCTCCACATCTAGCAAGCCGATTTCACCCGAAATGGTGCTGCGGATGTTCAGCTTCTCCTTGCGCTGGCGAACCAGCTGCACATTCTTCTGCATGGCTTCCAGATTATCACCCATCTGATCCATCTGCGAACGGCGGAGCTGGGCATCCTTCTTCAATCGCTTACTGATGAGCGCATGCTTCTTGACGGCAAGGTCGTAATCTTCCTTAGCCTTCAGATACTCCTCGCGCGAATTGAGTTCTTCCTTGTGCAACGCCTCCTGATGCTGATAGGAACGGCGCTTGGTAATGACATCCTGCGAAAGCGACAGTTCCTCGTTGCTGTTGTTCAGACGGTCCTGCTCCATCGAAATCTGGGTGTTGCGAAGCATGTCCTGCTTTTCGGCAAGTTCGCTTTCGGCATTCAGAATCTCCAGGTCGAGATTCGAATTGCTCAGTTTCACGATTACATCGCCCTTGTTCACGTGGGCACCTTCATCCACCACTTTCTCCAGAACAATACCGCCTTCCTCGGAACTGATCTGTACCACGGAGATAGGAACCACCTGTCCATCCACCGAAACATAATCGTTGAACTGCGCCTTCTCTACGGTTCCGATGCTCAATCCCTTCCTGTCCACCTTCAGGGTGGAAGAGAAATTGCCCAATCCCAACCAAATGAGGACTGCGATCAAAACCGCTCCTCCGCCAATCCATGCCCAATACTTGCGAGGCACGAGATATTTTTTCTTTTCTATCTTTATATCCATAATTTAAGTGAAGAGTGAAGAACGAAAAGTGAAGAATTCACTTGCATTCTCCAGGTTTATTTAATTAAATTTTCTCCCTGATAATAAGCAACCAATCTCTGTTTGATGATAAGCAGCATCTGCATCTGGAGTTCCTTGATTCTGCTTTCCAGAAGCGTCTGGGCTGCGGTATGAAGATCGAAGGTGGAAAGCATTCCTTCCTCAAACTTCCGGCTCGACATGTGATAGGCGAGCGAATCGGAGGCCACCTTCTTCTGCATCTGATGCAACTCCTTGGCGTAACCCTCTGCATCCATTACCGCCTGGGCTATCTGGTCATGAAGCTTGCGACGGGTTTCCTCCAGGTTCACCTGCGCCAGTTGCCAGTCGTTGCGTGCCTTCTTCACGCTGTGCCATCGGTCGCTATTATAAATAGGTATGGAAAGGGTCAACGCGAGGTATTCGCCCCGGTTGTTGCGAAACTGCGAGGCAAACCCATCGTATTGCCCTTTCTGAGAGAGATTCTTATAATAGTTGGTAGAAATGCCGCCACCGAGAGAGAGTGATGGCAGCAATCTGCCTTTTGCTATCTTATAATCATATCGTGCCCGCTCCACTTCGTATTCTGCCGACTTCAAATCGGGAGAAATATGCTGGAAGCCCTGGTAAACGGTTTCGTAGTTTACAGGTAAGATTGACGTTTCTATTTTGTCAGTCCCCAGATTCTCTACCCCATTTGGTTCTACGCTCTGACTACCAGCTTCTTTCTCGCTTTCTTTCAGCATTCCTGATTCCAGGCTTTTCTTCTGAGTCTTCGTCAGAGCCGCCAATTTCAGTTCTTCATCCACCGGAAAATTCATCGCGGATTTCAAGGCGAGCAGACTCTGTTTTGCCACATTCTCCTGATGTGTAAGATTGTATTCATCTTCTGCCACCTGCGATTCCATCTGCACCACATCTGGGCGCCCTTTTTCACCCAGTTCATACAGTCGCTTCATCTTCGCCAGCATCCGCTTGCTTTCGTTCAGTTTCTCGCTTGCTATCTGAATGCTTGCCTCAGCATAGGCAGCATCCACATATTTCTGCATCACGTCGATGGCTCTATCGTCCTGAATCTTCTGCATCGCCGTGGCTGAATAATCCCGGCTCAGCTTAGCCTGCTTCAAGGCGTTGATGGTAGCGAAACCATCGAAGACATTCAGTTCGGCATAAAGCTGATAGTAATTGTTGAATGTCGTTACATTATTATAAGTATTGGTTTCCGGGTCGATGTTTCGTCCCCAGGCGTACTGTCCCTGTACGCCACCCGTAACGGTAGGCAGGAATCCAGCCACAGCATGCTGGTAATCCTGCTTGCGCTGGCGGGCATTCACCACCTCCCGCTTCACCTCCGTGGCGTGCTCCACGGCGTATTTCATACAGTCGTCAAGGCTCCAGCTCTGTGCTGAAGCGCCAGCCACCCAGACCAACCATCCTATCAATATTCCTATTCTTTTCATAATCTTCTTCATTTTGGTATGATTAGGACAAGAGCCGTGCCAAAACAGCATTTCTCCTAATAATCAGGCCATTAAATAAAAACCCTCATTAAACAAACTGTCCAACAATTAGACACCACCGTCTAATTGTTGGACAGTAAACCGCAGATCAAAGCTAATCATTCGAAACCAAAGATCAAAGCTGATCATTCATCGCATCCACCACTTGTCCATCAAACAGATTGATGATGCGACTGGCGTAGGTAGCATCGTGCTTGGAGTGCGTAACCATCACAATGGTGGTTCCCTCTTCGTTCAGCTCGCTGAGCAACTGCATCACCTCCATACCATTCTTGGAATCGAGGTTACCCGTAGGCTCATCGGCAAGGATGATGCTAGGCTTGCCCACCACGGCACGAGCTATCGCAACACGCTGCTGCTGACCGCCCGAAAGCTGATGAGGATAATGCTTGGCACGATGGCTCAGCTTCACCTTTCTCAGAATTTCGAGCACACGCTCCTTGCGCTCCGCCTTTCCCACTCCGAGGTATTTCAGCTGCAAATCCACATTTTCCTCAACGGTAAGTTCGTCGATGAGGTTGAAGTTCTGGAACACGAAGCCGATGCGACCCTTGCGATAGGCGGTACGCTCACGCTCCTTCAGATGACCCACTTCCTCGTTATTCAACCAATACTTGCCTTCCGTAGGACTATCCAGCAAGCCCAGGATGTTCAGCAAGGTTGACTTGCCGCATCCCGAAGGCCCCATGATGGCGATAAACTCGCCATCCTCTACTTCTATGTTTACGCCGTTCAGGGCGATGGTTTCCACCTCTTCCGTGCGGAATATTCTAGTTAAATTCTCTGTTCGTATCATCGTTAGAAATCTTTTTAAAGTTTATGACTCATTATTCAGCCTTGATGCTGTCTATCGGATTCGACATCGCCGTACGCAGGGTGCAGCCGATAACCGAAACAAAGGCTATCAATAAAGTAAAGATGGCACCAGCCAGCAACACCCACCAAGGGAAGGAGATGCGATGGACGAAATCCATGAGATAAGTCTGCATCAGCTTCACGCAGATAGGGATGGCGATGACCACAGCCACCAGCGAACTGACGAGGAATCTCTTAGCCAGTTGCCAAGCCGCATCCCCAATCGAAGCGCCCATCACCTTGCGGAGGGCAATCTGCCGCTTCTGCTGGTTGCCGTAATAAACCGACATTCCGAAGAGACCCAGGGCAGAAATCAGGATAGAGATGCTCATGAATGTGATGATGAGCACCATCATATTATGCTTGTCCTTGAGGTTATTCTTCAAAGTATCATCCATATACTCCACATCCATTTCCGTAGGAACACCCATCAGTTCCTTAGCCACCTGCTTGCAGGTATTCCTGATTGCCTGCAGCGCCTGGGCATGATCGCCACGGGTTTTCACCAGAACAGCCCATCCACCCTGCTGCGGGGTAATGACTCCAATGGCATTATGCTCCGTTTTCTCATTCTCGCTCAGCGCATCTCCACTATGATAATCGGCAATCACGCCGCACACCTCATATTCATGTTTACCATCCTTCATTCTCATTCCGAACCAAGGCTTGTGGGCAGAAACGCCATAGGCACGCTTCGCCTCTTCCGTTACCCAAATCTTGCCATAGGCTGGTTCGCAATACTGTTCAATCACCTTGAATCCCAACATCTTCATCGCCGTGGAATCTGCCATGAACATACGGAGCATTCCTATTACTTTTTCATTGTCATCATGCACGCCATTTCCCCAGCTTACAATAGGATTGGCGTTGCCGTAAGTGGCCTCTTCCACCTCAGGAAGCGCTTTCAGACGGTTCCTGAGGATAGCCATCTTCTCCGGCGAACCATCCAAAGAAGAATAGATGTAAACAATATCCTTCGTCTGATAACCCAAGGGCAAATCGGCAAGATGCTTCATCTGGAGCATCATCGTTATCGCCATGACTACCAGCGTGATGCTGATGACGTTCTGGGCTACGATAAATATCTTGCTGAACCACATCTTGCTGCGCATGCGGATGGTTCCCTTCACCACATCTATCGGATTGAAACGGGAAACCACGATAGCAGGAAGGATTCCCGCAAAGATGGAAATGATGACGTAAGCCAACGGCAGGAACCACAGAAGGTCGAAGGAATGGAACAGGTCGATTTTCGTATCCAACATAGAATTGAACAACGGGATGAATGCCCAGGAAATCAACAAGCCCAACAGGAAGCAGACTGCCGTGAAGAGCGCCGACTCCTTGAGATAGCGCAGCATCACGCCCTCTACCGATTCGCCCAGCAGCCTTCGGGTAGCCATCTCCTTCGCACGGTTGCCAATCTGAGCCACCGTAAGATTGATGTAATTAAACAAGGCTGAGAGCAGCAGGACCAGCGCCACGACCAGGAGGATATTCACGAGAGTACGATTGCCATGCTTGAAAATATCGACACTATCAGTTGTAAAATGAATCTGGTCCCATCTCATAAACTGGCAGCCCCACATGAAGTTGACTCCATCCGATTCCTTTTTCCAATCTTTCCAATAGTTTATGTATTTGCCGAGCAAGGTCTGTCTCACCTTTTTGGGGTCGGCTTCCTTTGCCAGTCGCGCCACCGTAGTGCAGGAGCCAAATTGATCCATCGCCTGAGCCTTAGCTTCTATCAGTTTCATCGACACGAAAATATCGTATGGGTTAAGAAGGTCCTCACGGTCGAAATCCTCCATGATTCCCACCACCTTGAGTTGCAGCTTACCGCATTGGATGGTACGGCCGATAGGATTGGCGTTGCCGAAGGCTTTCTTGGCAAAAGATTCCGAAACCATTGCCTGATGAGCATCCGAAAGGAGATGATCAGGCGCACAACCACGGCATTTGTAACCCATGAACTGGGAGAAGTTCGGGTCGATAGCCAGATATTTTGCCTCATAATACTGTCCATCTATCAGGGCTCCCTGCGGAGCATAATATTCACCAAATCTTGTCCATCCCTTGATTTCCGGGATGGAAGGAAAGAATTCCTTGGCTGTGCCCCAGGTCATTCCGAGATAATCGCCGGAACCTGCAACATAGAGTTCCTTCGCCAGTTTCTGATTCGTTCCCACACGGTACTCTGCAGTAGCGTAGGAAACGAGAATCAGCACAAAAGCCAGTGCCACCGAGAGGCCCAAGGCCTCTATGGTGGCATAAAGCTTGTTGCGTGATAAGAATTTCACATAACTTTTCATCATATACTCATTTATTTTTTGTTTCACTTAAATCAAACGATAAAGGAAGAATGCCATCTCCCTGTTTTCGTTAGCTGCTGCAAAGTTACGGCTTCTCCCGTTTTCTGCCAAGATTTCCGCCAGCCCGAAAGGTGGATTGTATGAATTTCATACACTCTATTGTATGATTATCACACAACAATCCCGTTTTTGTTTGTCGTTTCGGGAAAAAAGCGTACTTTTGCAAACAAAAAAATAAAAGAAATGAAATACGGAACCCTTCTTGTCATCGACGATAATCCGTCGATACTCACGGCGCTGAAGATCTGTCTGAGCAATACGTTCGAACGGATCCTCACCCTTTCTCGCCCCGATACCGCCCCCACGCTGCTGCAACAGGAGCAGGTAGATCTCATCCTACTCGACATGAACTTCTCGCTCGGCGTAAACAGCGGACAGGACGGTTTGCTCTGGCTCCGCACCTTCCGCCGGCTCCACGCCCACATCCCCGTGGTGCTCATCACCGCCTTTGCCGACGTGCAGCTTGCCATCAAGGGATTGAAAAGCGGAGCCGCCGATTTCGTCACCAAGCCCTGGGATAATGACGAACTCATCAGAACCCTAAAAGATGCCATCGACAACAATACGGAAGTGGCAACCTTGGAAAATTTCGAGAACGATTACATCCGGAAGGTAGTGGATAAATGCCACGGCAACATCTCGCGTGCAGCCGAAATGCTCGGAATTACCCGACAAACCCTCTACGCAAAACTGAAGAGATGACTTTTGGAAAGGGAAGTTAAAGAAGTTAAGAGAAGTTAGGGGGAAGTTAAGAGACAAATGTATTAGAGCAATTTTATGGTTATTATCAAGATTATATATTTAATAGGTGGAATCTGCCTCATCCTGGGCGGCCTCATCTATCTGTTCTTTCGCCATCAGCGAAGGCTGAAGGCTCGTGCCTTCCTGATGCGTGAGGCTGTAAGAAATGGCGATTACGCCTTCCGCCTACCCACTTCGGGCTTGCTTCCAGGCGAAAGAGCTTTGCAGCAGGCACTCAACGACATGCAGGGCGATATTGCCCGCCTCGTAGCCAGACACGAAGTGGAATCCTGGCAAAAGCTGACCCATGTACTCACCCACGAAATCATGAACGCCACGGCTCCCATCTCCAGCATCTGCCAGGCTTATCTCAGCAACCCGCAGATCAAGGGAAGCGAATACGAAGAAGGCATTCAGGCGATTCACGACACCAGCAAGTCGCTCACCAACTTCGTGGATAGCTACCGCAAGCTCACCCAGCTTCAGGCTCCCGTCGTAGAACCCCTTCCGCTCGCCTCTTTCCTGGAGAGCATCAAGGCGCTCTATCCCGACCTCAGCTGGCACCTTTCCCTCCCTCAGAATGCCACGCTGGAGGCCGACCGCAACATGCTGCGACAGGTATTCATCAATCTTACCAAGAATGCCATCGAAGCCCATGCCACCGACATCGACGTCCGCATGAGCCAAAACGAGCGTCCTGTCCTGCTGTTCAGCAACAATGGTGCCCCCATCCCTGCCGATGTGGCACGGGAAATCTTCATCCCATTCTTCACCACCAAATCATCCGGAACGGGAATCGGACTATCTCTCTCCCGCCAGATGCTGATGATGCAGAACATCGAACTGGGACTATCCGACAACAGTCTCTCCGGCTACCATGTTACATTCTATCTGGAAAAGCAAGACAACAGCTAACGCTCCTGCCGTTTCACATTTCAAATACGTGAAAATTTAAAACTTTTCTATATTCTCCGAAAGAAAATGACAAAAAGTTTGGAGTTTTCGAAAAAAAACATTACCTTTGTCACCATCAAAAAGACAAAATGAACAACGAAACAACATAAAAATTATGATGACAATCGAAGAATACAGAGCAGCCATCTTACAGGCATTGCTCGATGCAAAGAATGAGGACGGAACGTCAGCCATCACTCCTAAGGAAGCCCAGGAAGCACTCAACGGTTTTACCGATGATGAGCTGCAGGACGGAATCCTTTGGAATTCACCGGAAGACGTGGCCGAAATTATCCTCGAAGGATAAAGAAAATATCGCTTTTCTTTGCACAATCCAATTATTATTTGTAATTTTGCAGCCGCTTAGACAACAAGGGGATGCAAATGACCCTTGAGCGGGCATAAAGAAAAGATATTTACCGGTAAAAAAGATATAAAGATAATGAAGATAGAAAACGAAATCATCAGCTCTGTCATCGCGGCGGTGAAGGAGCTTTATGGTCAGGACGTACCTGAAAAGATGGTAGCCCTGCAGAAGACCAAGAGTAATTTCGAAGGTAACCTTACCCTCGTCGTATTCCCATTCCTCAAAATGTCTAAGAAGACTCCTGAGAGAACTGCACTCGAGATTGGTGACTACCTGAAGGAGAACTGCGCTAACGTCATCGCAGACTTCAATGTAGTAAAGGGTTTCCTCAACCTTTCTATCGCTCCTGCCGCTTGGGTAGGACTCTTGAACACCATCAACGCTGACCCTAAGTTCGGCGAGAAGCCTGTTACAGAGAATAGCCCGCTCGTCATGATCGAGTACTCTTCTCCTAACACCAACAAGCCTCTCCACCTCGGTCACGTGCGCAACAACCTCCTCGGCTGGTCTCTGGCTCAGATCATGGAGGCTAACGGCAACAAGGTAATCAAGACAAACATCGTTAACGACCGTGGTATCCACATCTGTAAGTCAATGCTCGCTTGGCTCAAGTGGGGCAATGGTGAAACTCCTGAAACTTCCGGCAAGAAGGGCGACCACCTCATCGGCGACTACTATGTAGCCTTCGACAAGCACTATCGTGAGGAAATCGCAGAGCTCAAGGCTCAGTACATGAAGGAGGGTATGGACGAGGAAGCTGCCACAGAGAAGGCAAAGGCAGAGGCTCCGCTGATTAAGGAGGCTCACGAGATGCTCGTGAAGTGGGAGAACAACGACCCAGAGGTCCGTGCACTTTGGCAGAAGATGAACAGCTGGGTTTACGCTGGCTTCGATGAGACTTACAAGATGATGGGTGTAAGTTTCGACAAGATATATTATGAGTCAAATACTTACCTCGAAGGTAAGAAGAAAGTAGAGGAAGGCTTGGAGAAGGGTCTCTTCTTCCGCAAGGACGATAACTCTGTGTGGGCAGACCTCACCAACGAGGGTCTCGACCAGAAGCTCCTGCTCCGTTCTGACGGCACTTCTGTCTATATGACTCAGGACATCGGTACAGCCGACCTCCGTTTCAAGGACTTCCCTATCGACAAGATGATCTACGTAGTAGGTAACGAGCAGAACTACCACTTCCAGGTACTCTCTATCCTGCTCGACCGTCTCGGCTTCAAGTGGGGCAAGGACTTGGTTCACTTCTCTTACGGTATGGTAGAGTTGCCTAACGGTAAGATGAAGAGCCGCGAGGGAACCGTAGTAGATGCTGATGACCTGATGGCAGAGATGATCAAGGATGCTCGCCAGACAAGTGATGAGCTTGGCAAGTTCAAGGACATGAGCGAGGAAGAGCGCCAGGAGATTTCACGCATCGTGGGTCTTGGAGCGTTGAAGTACTTCATCCTCAAGGTAGATGCCCGCAAGAACATGCTCTTCAACCCAGAAGAGAGTATCGACTTCAACGGCAATACAGGTCCTTTCATCCAGTACACCTACGCTCGTATCCGCAGCATCATGCGCAAGGCTGCTGCCGAGGGTATCGAGTTTCCTGCAGAGTTGGGCGCAGATGCTCCTATCAACGAGAAGGAGATCGACCTCATCCAGAAGATGAATGACTTCGCTGTAGCCGTAGCTGATGCCGGCAACAACTATAACCCTGGCGGTATTGCCAACTACTGCTACGAGCTGACCAAGGAATTCAACCAGTTCTACCACGACTACAGCATCCTGAATGCTGAGAGCGAGGCAGAGAAGATTACCCGCCTGGTTCTCGCAGCCAATGTTGCCAAGATTCTGAAGAACGGTATGGCTCTGCTCGGCATCGAGGTTCCAGAAAGAATGTAATTTTTACATAAGATATTATAACCTACAATCGAATAATGACTATTGACAGATAATGAGCAGCCCCAGAGCCAGACTCTGGGGATTGCTCATTTCACATTTATAGAGGTTCGTATACTTCTATAGATATAAAAGTCCAAAAAAATTATTTATAAAGACCATTATTCTCCAAAATTCATCAACCAAGCAACAAAAATCAGAAAAATATGAGTAATATGCCCGTCAATCCTCCTTCGTGGAGAAACGATACAGTTCTCCCTCTACCCAATGAAGTTACGGCGAATGCCTGGGCTGTAGATGCAGCCTGTTCCGGCAATCCGGGTCCGATGGAATACCAATGCATCGACCTTCAGACCGGCGCCCAGGTTTTCCACTATGGTCCTATCCACGGCACCAACAACATCGGCGAGTTCCTCGCCATCGTCCACGCCCTCGCCCTGATGGCACAGAAGGGCATTACCGACAAGGTAATCTATAGCGACAGCGTGAATGCCCAGCTCTGGGTAAGCAAGAAGCAATGCAAGACCAAACTGGAGCGCACTCCTCAGACCGAGCAGCTCTATCAGGTCATCGCCCGTGCCGAGAATTGGCTCCGCACCCACCCCGTCACCGTTCCTATCTTTAAATGGGAAACGAAGAAGTGGGGCGAGATTCCTGCCGATTTCGGAAGAAAAGGATAAAAACGCAATCTCAAATACACTCTTCACCCTTCACCTTTCATGCATAAACCCCTATCACTCAATAGTTTCGGCGGGTGAAGAGTTACGCAGACCCTTCACCACCCTTCACCCACTCTTCACCTTCTAATTTTTCCAGTTTTTTCGCATAAAAGCAAAATTTTCCAAGGGTGAAGAGTGGGTGAAGGGTGGTGAAGAGTTAAGAGCACTCTTCACCCTCATAACATTCTAATTCACAACAAATTACACCCAAAAGGTGAAGGGTGAAGAGTAAAAGCGAGAGTAGAATTTTGACGACTGTGCTTGATTACCAAAGGCATCTTCTTCCTAAAAAAACGAGGCGATACATCGTTTCGTGCCTCGTCATGGCATAATGTTGCCCTGGTAGGGGGCAACATTATGCCATAGTCAGGCAATAAATGAAAAAAGGCTTAAATAAGCAGCAATGGAAGCCACTTTCCTCCTGACAAATAGCCATTTTTAATTCTCCCCCAACAAAAGTGCTGTAATTATTTGGAGGTTTCAGGAATTAATCGTAAATTTGCACCAAATCTAAATAGATTCATAACTAGCTAACTTGTAATTATTAATAATTCAACCAGACAATGAAACAAAAACATTTATTTTGGGGAGCTGCGGTTGCATTGACCTTCCTCTTCAGCGCATCAGCTATTGCACAACCTAGACACACCAAGAAAAAAGTGAAGAAGGTGGTGGAGACCAAAGTTGACGTTTGTCCGTTTACAGACAAATGGGTAGAAGACGAAACTAAGTTTGAGGATCGCAAGGAAAAGGCGCACGCTACCTTCGTGCCTTATTCTTCTACTGCCACCATGCAGAAGGACGATTACTTCAAATTCCCATGGCTCACTCCTAAGCGTGCCAACTATCTGTTGCTCAACGGAAAGTGGAAATTCCACTATACAGCCGACTGGAAGCAGGGCAAGCCGGAAAAGGATGATTTCTGGGCAGACAACGCCGACGTTTCTTCATGGAAGGAACTCCAGGTGCCTCTCAACTGGGAGATGGCTGGATACGATGTTCCGGTTTACAACAACGTAGGTTATCCTTTCGAGAACAAACCTCCGTTCATCACAGCCTTCAAGGATAATTTCGACAAGAATCCGGTAGGTTCCTATCGCCGTAACTTCAACCTGCCAGAGGGTTGGGAAACAGGAAAACGCGTGTTCCTGCACTTCGACGGTGCCTGCAGCGCCATCGTGGTTTGGGTAAACGGAAAATATGCCGGCTATTCACAGGGCGCCAATACCGATGCTGACTTCGATGTGACCAACCTCGTCCGCAAGGGCGACAACAACGTATCTGTACGCGTTTACCGCTGGAGCGACGGCTCTTACCTGGAGGGACAGGATATGTGGCACCTCGGTGGTATTCACCGCGATGTTTATCTCGTAGCTACTCCAAAGACCTTCGTAGCAGATCATTACATCACATCTGCCCTGAACAAGGATTACACATCAGGCAACCTGAATGTTGACCTGACCATCGATAATGCAGCCAAGGAGAAATCTGAGAAGACGCTGGAGATTGAACTCCTCGACCCACAGGGCAAGTCTGTTGCCAAGCAGTCTGCTCAGGTTGCCATGACTGCCAAGGATGCTCAGAAGAACTGTCGCCTTAGCATCGACAACCTCACCGGTCTGAAGGCCTGGACCTCAGAGCAGCCTAATCTCTATACCGTTATCGTTCGCCAGAAGGCAGGCGACCAGGAAGAGATGGTATTCTCTACCAAATACGGTTTCAGAGAGGTGACCATCAAGGATAAACTGGTTTATGTAAACGGCAAGCGAGTATTCTTCAAGGGTGTCAACACCCAGGATATTCATCCACTCTATGGTCACGCCATCGACGTGAAAACCATGCTTCGCGACGTGATTCTGATGAAACAGGCCAATGTGAACACCGTCCGTACCAGCCACTATCCTCGTCAGGCTAAGATGTATGCGATGTTCGACTACTACGGATTATACTGTATGGATGAGGCTGACGTAGAGTGCCACAACAACCAATCTCTCTCAAACAACCCTACATGGCGCGCAGCCTACGTTGATCGCACAGAACGCATGGTGTTGAGAGACCGCAACCATCCTAGCGTGGTATTCTGGTCGCTCGGTAACGAGTCGGGCGGTGGCGACAACTTCCAGGCTACCTACGATAAGGTGAAGGAACTCCTGCCTGGTCGCGATGCTTGGGTTCACTACGAGGGTTACAATCACGGCGCCAAGTACTCAGACTTCGGTTCAGACATGTATCCAAGAATCGAGGTGGTAAAGAAGCAGATGAACGGCCTCAACGACAAGCCTTACTTCATCTGTGAGTATGCTCACGCAATGGGTCAGGCTGTGGGTAACCTGCAGGAATACTGGGATCTCATCGAGGCAAGTACAGGTATTACCGGTGGCTGCATCTGGGACTGGGTTGACCAGGGAATCTACGATACACGCCGCATCCGCAAGGGTCTTCCTCTGAAGGATCCTAAGACCGGACTCCACTACTACACATCCGGTTACGACTATACCAAGATGAACAACGGTTACAGAGGATTCCAGGGCGACTTCATGAGTAACGGTATCATTACTCCAGGCAGAGAGTGGACAGCCAAGCTCACCGAGGTGAAGTATGTTTATAGAGACGTGAACTTCGAATCTTTCTACAGCCGCGTACTCACCTTGAAGAACAAGTGCGCATTCACCAACCTTGCCGACATCTATGATCTCTGCTACGAGGTGCTCCGCAACGGCGTTTCTGTAGAGAAGAACCAGATGGCTATCCCATCTGTATTGCCAGGCAAAACCTGCGACATCAACATCCCATACACCACCGCTGTAGATGATAAGGCAGAGTATGTCATCACCTTCAGCCTCATCCTGAAGAAGGCTACTTCATGGAGCAAGCAGGGTTATGAGATGGCTCAGCAGCAGTTCAAGCTTTCTGCAGAGAACGCAGGTGGCACTTCTGTTGCCGACCCTACCTTCGTACAGAAAGACCATGGCAAATTGCCAGCTATCCAGGAGAAGGGCAAGCTGAAGGTGAAGGATAACACCATCACCGGCAAGGATTTCAGCATCACATTCGCAGAGGATGGAACCCTCGCCAACTGGACTTATCGCAATACTCAGCTCGTTCAGCCTAATGCAGGTCCTGACTTCAACGGTTTCCGCCGCATCGCCAACGACAACGTAAACCTGGGTGCTACAGGTGGTGTTGCCGAGAACGAGAATAAGGAAGAGGGTGCACTCACCGGCAAGAAGATGATGGTGAAGGCTCCTAAGAAGCAGGGCAAGAACGTGGTTGTGGAAACTGCCGTTACCAACGGTAAGGATACTCACCAGATTGCTTACATCATCTATCCTAACGGAACCGTAGATATGAAGGTGACTACCAACAATTCTTCTGAGGAAACCCGAAGAATCGGTATTACCATGCAGTTTGCTCCTGGTTTCGAGAATGTTGAATATTACGCCAAGGGCCCTTGGAGCAACTACAACGACCGCCAGAGAGGTTCGCTGTTAGGTTTGTACAAGACCACCGTGGATGGCATGTTCGAAGAGCAGAGTGCTCCTCAGACCATGGGCGACCGCCAGGGCTTGCGCCAATTGACATTGGACAACAACAGCACAAAGTTGCAGATTACCACCGAGGGCATGGTAGCCTTCTCGTTGTCTCACTTCGATGATGCCCAGTTCAACTACGACGTATTCTATGGTGGCAAGCATCCTTACGACCTGGTACGCTCTAACCAGATTTTCGCTCACTTCGATTTCTGGCAGCGTGGCATCGGTAACCGCAGTTGTGGTGGCGACTCTTGTCTGCCACAGTACATGACTCCAACAGGAGCTCATGAGTTCACCTTGCGTTTCACTCCAATGGCGAAATAAAGGAAATAAAGAATAAGATATAAAAAAGGTGGGTGTTACACGAATTGTTGTAGCACCCACCTTTTTTATATCTTGTCTTATGCCTGAATGTTTAGTAATCCTGGATGTAACCCTTGGTAAACATGTCATACGACAGGGCTTCCAGCTCGGCGAGCGTCATGTGCTCCACAGAATGCTCTATCTTGCGAATCAACTCATCTCTCTTGAAATCGTCATTATCGCTCAGGCGCGATGTAAATCTATTGCTCATTTCTTTACTTTGAACTTTGAATGTTGAACTTTGAACTTTATGATTAGCTTTGGGGCTTCTATGAAACTATTGGCGTTCATAGATATTGATGACGTTTCCATCATACGCCTCATGGCTCACTAACCGTATATTATGAGGAAGCTTGGGTGCTGCTGTTCCGGCAGTTACCACATTTTCCACATCTGTGGATAAAGATGTTTCTACCCTGATTTCATCCCATAATCCGGCATCGAGGAAAGCCTGATGGGTGATGGCTCCACCTTCTACTATCAGCGACTGCACCTTATTATTATATAGGTACTGCATCATCTGCTTCAACACCTCTTCCTTACCCCTGGAGAAATCCAAGCCCTCGAAACAAGGATGATAGCGGTCGATGACCAGTCGCATCGGGTCCTTGCCGCTCCAGTCTCTTACGTTGAGCAGACTATGGTCACGCTCATCGGTGATTCTTCCCACCAGGATAGCATCATTCTCGGCACGAAGCTTGTGCGAAAGCATCTTGGTAAAAGGCGACGAAATCGCCATTCCCTGATAATTATTATCCAGAAAACCATTCGCAGTCTGCGCCCATTTCAGGATGATATATGGTCGCTGATGGGTATTGAAAGTGATGAAACGCTTGTTGAGTTCGAGGCATTCCGCCTCCAGAACGCCTACTGTTACCTCGATTCCTGCCTCGCGAATCTTCTGGATTCCACGCCCCTGAACCTTAGCAAAAGGATCTACGCAGCCGCAGACACATCTCTTCACGCCTTTCCTGACGACCAGGTCGGCACAAGGAGGCGTCTTGCCATAATGAGAACACGGTTCGAGACTCACGTAGATGGTGGCATCCTTCAAAAGATGCTCATCTTCGGGCTTCACAGAAGCAAAGGCATTGACCTCTGCATGCCCCTCGCCACATCTTACATGATAGCCCTCGCCGATGATTCTTCCTTCTGCACTCACGATGACGGCGCCCACCATCGGATTAGGCTTCGCATTCTGCCTACCATTCTTAGCCAACTGCAGGCAGCGGCGCATGAACATTTCGTCAATCTCCTGCTGAGAGAGCGGCTCTCCCGTCTTCGGATTCTGAAAAGATACTTTATTTTGTTCCATAATTCAACTTTTCTTTGTTTTTCTTACTCATTTTCGATAAAATGTCGTACCTTTGCTCTCAAATCAAATTGCAAAGCAATATCAAATCGCAACAAGCAATATCAAGATGAAAACTTATCAGCAACTTTGGCAATCCCTTACCCCACTCTATGATGCTGGCGAAGCGCAGGCTATCGTCCGCACCGTGCTTGATGTGGAATATGGAATGACTCTGACCGACATAATCTGCGGCAAAGTTAATGAATTATCTTCAGACGAGGGAAGAAATCTGGAAGAAATTATCACAAGACTGCAAAATGGCGAACCGGTGCAGTATGTTTTGGGCAAAGCCGACTTTGCTGGCCGGACTTTCCATGTAGAGCCGGGCGTGCTCATCCCAAGACCTGAGACCGCCGAGCTTTGTCAATGGATTGTGGAAACACAGAAGGAGAACTGGGAAAATGTAGAGGAAATTATCAGAAAAGAATTTAACATCAGCCCTGACGTTGCCTTTGAGGACATAAACATATTTAAGGAAAAAGGATGGTTCAAACGCAAATATTCACGTTTGAGATTCCTCATCAAAGTGTTACATAGTTATAAAAAAGCTAGACATTCTAAACTAGCCTCTCCTCGACCAAGAATCATAGATTTAGGTACCGGCTCTGGCTGCATTGCCATTACCCTGAGCCTTGACATTCCAGATTCAGAAGTATTAGGAATAGATATTTCCGACTCTGCCTGCAATGTTGCCACAAAGAATGCCAAGCAGTTAGCGTCCAGAGCTATCTTCAAAAATGTCGATATTTTTGACTTGCTTGAAATGTGTAAAACAAACAGAGAAGATCATTTTAAAGCAGACATCATCGTGAGCAATCCTCCTTATATCTGCGAAAAGGAGAAGGCAGATATGGAGAAAAACGTCCTTGATTACGAGCCCGATCTCGCCCTCTTTGTACCCGATGAAGATCCTCTGAAGTTCTATCGAGCCATCGCGGAGTTCGCCTCATTAGAATTGCGAAGCTGGGGCATGCTCTATTTCGAGATCAACCCTCTTTACGAAAAGGAGACAAGAGAAATGCTCGAAGGATTTGGCTTCAAGAACATCGAGACCAAGGAAGATGCTTTCGGAAAGAAGAGAATGATGCGAGCTATGAAATAGTCTATTAGATAAGCGGATTGCAAATCCGCAAAATAATAGGGTCGAACATTTTTTGACGCCGGATTGCAAATCCGGCGGAACGCCTAACGGAAGACTACGCCTAGCGATTCCAGAAAGTCCACCGCCAGACGTCCCTGCGGATTTGCAATCCGCAGTAAAAAAAGGTTCGTCCTATCAAAACCGGAGGATTTGTAATCCTCCCAATAAAACATAAATGCATTATGGAATATTATGACAACTCCAAGCGCCCCAAGAAGCCGATGACAGAGGAACAGGCACTACTGAAACTCACCACCCTCTGCACGAAAGCCGAACATTGCTCGCAAGAGATGCTTGACAAGATGAAGAAATGGGGACTGGAAGAGGAAGCCATCGCCCGAAACATGGAATTTCTGACTCAGAAGAAATTTATCGACGATGAGCGCTTTGCCCGCTTCTTTATCAACGACAAGATAAAATATAACAAGTGGGGACGAAGGAAGGTGGAGCAGGCTCTCTGGCTGAAACACATTCCCAAGGAAATCTCCGACCCCATCTTCGAGGAAATCGAGGACGATATGTACACGGAAACCCTCCTGCCCCTGATGAAAAGCAAATATAAGAGCATCAAGGCTAAAAACGATTATGAACGCTCCATGAAACTCATCCGTTTTGCCCTTGGCAGAGGATACAGCATGGATGTAATTCACAAATGCATCGACAAGATGAAAGAAGAAGATTTGGGCGACATCGATTTCGAAGAAGACTTCTAGGGAAGAAAGTGAAGAACGAAGAGTGAAGAGTGAATAATTCAACGGCTTTACTAATCATAAAGTTCAATGTTCAAAATTCAAAGTTCAAAGTAAAGAAGTTCAAAGTAAAAAAGAAGTAATGCAAATCAGCCTATTAGGGAAAATACTAGACCTGTTATTTCCCCGCCACTGTCTGATGTGTGGTAGACGCCTTCATGGGCCGGAAGAAATGCTCTGCACATCCTGCCTCTCGACTTTGCCTCGTACAGATACCTGGGAAAATCCATACGAGAACGAGATGGCAAAGATTTTCTGGGCACATATTCCCATCGAGCGATGCGCCTCCTTGTTTTATTACCAGGGCCATTCGCCTGCCAGCCAGTCCGTCTATGCCCTGAAATATGGAGACAGACCGGATGCAGGCTTCTTCTTGGGAGAAATGATTGGCAAAGAAGGAATCGAGAGAAAATTCTTTGAAGGAATTGACGC
The DNA here is from genome assembly GCF_050313615.1 of Prevotella sp. SGI.167. Lineage (NCBI taxonomy): Bacteria > Pseudomonadati > Bacteroidota > Bacteroidia > Bacteroidales > Prevotellaceae > Prevotella > Prevotella sp. SGI.167. The sequence continues at coordinate 57,554 of NZ_JBNPLT010000005.1, forward strand.
CATCATCCCCATTCCACTGACACCCAAAAGGAAGGAGAAACGTGGCTATAATCAAAGCGAACAAATAGCCCTAGGCATCAGGAGGCAAACCCAGCTGCCCATCATCACCGATGCAGTAAGAAGGGAAGTCTTCACCGAAAGTCAAACCCACAAGAACAAACGGCAAAGACAGGAGAACGTGGAACATGCATTCCAGCTTGCTACATACTATCACGATGAGAAAGGCAGAAAGCACCCCATCACACACCTGACGGGCAAACATCTTCTCATCGTAGACGACGTCTGCACCACGGGAGCCACCGTCAACGCCTGCTGCCAGGAACTCATGAAAGCCGGCAAAATGAAATTCAGCTTCACATCCGTAGGATGGACGAAGGAATAAAAAAAGAACTGAAGAATAGTCGAAAACAGCAGAAAAATGGGCTTGAGGTATAAAAAATATATAATAAATCGCATCTTTGTGGCAATAACTCACTTTTTTGTAGTACCTTTGCCAAAAATTAATTATTAATTCCTTATAATTATGGACAAACTGAAGAAAGAATTCGCATCTAAGTTATTGAAGGTTAAGGCTATCAAATTGCAGCCTAACGATCCTTTCACTTGGGCTTCTGGCTGGAAGTCTCCTTTCTATTGTGATAATCGCAAGACATTGTCTTTCCCTGAACTCCGCAACTATGTGAAGCTCGAGCTCGTACACGCCATCCTGGAGCAGTTCCCAGAGGCTGACGCTGTTGCCGGTGTGGCTACAGGTGCCATCGCACAGGGTGCCTTGGTTGCTGACGAGTTGCACTTGCCTTTCGTTTACGTCCGTTCAAAACCAAAGGATCACGGTATGCAGAACCTCATTGAAGGTGAGCTCGACCCTAAGGCTAAGGTTGTTGTTGTAGAAGATTTGATTTCTACAGGCGGCAGCTCACTCAAGGCTGTAGAGGCGCTCCGCAAGAACGGCAACGAGATTGTGGGTATGGTAGCTAGCTACACCTACGGTTTCCCTATAGCAGAGAAGGCTTTCGCTGATGCTAACGTGAAGCTGGTTACCCTGACTGACTACGAGCACGTAGTGGAAGAGGCTCTCGAGACTGGCTACATCAAGCAGGAAGACGTAGAGTTGCTCCACGAGTGGCGCAAGGACCCAGCTAACTGGAAGAAGTAATTTTTGACCCATCAATAATGAGTACAAGTACATTCGAAAGTAATATCAAACAGATTCCTCACAAGCAGGAATCTGTTTTTAATACTTTGAGCGACCTCAACAACCTGCAGGTGCTCAAGGACCGCTTCGAGCAGGTGAAAGACCAGATTCCTGAGGACAAGAGAAAGGAAATGGAGAAACTCAAGGACCTGAGATTCGACAGCGACAGCATCACTATCAACGCTCCTATGGTGGGCGACCTGAAGATGCGCATCATCGACAGAGATTTTCCAAAAACCATCAAGTTCGAGACAGAAAACAGCCCTATCCCATTCAACTTCTGGATTCAGCTGCTCCCTACAGGAGAATTCTCATGCAAGATGAAGCTCACCATCAAGGCTGAGCTCAACATGTTTATCAAGGGTATGGTGAAGAAGCCATTGCAGGAAGGCATCGAGAAGATTGCCGACGCCCTGGCGATGATTCCTTACCAGGATTAAAAATAAAGAAATTATGGCACATAAACTTTGGGAAAAGAACTTTGAAGTAAACAAGGAAATCGAAAGATTCACCGTAGGCCGCGACCGTGAGCTCGACCTCTATCTCGCCAAGTACGATGTACTGGGAAGTATGGCGCACATCACCATGCTCGAAAGCATCGGACTCCTGGAGAAGGATGAACTGGCACAGCTCCTCGCAGAATTGAAGAATATCTACGCCATCGCTGACAAGGGCGAGTTCGTCATTGATGACGGCGTGGAGGATGTTCATTCCCAAGTAGAACTGATGCTCACCCAGAAACTGGGCGACATGGGTAAAAAGATTCATTCGGGAAGATCACGCAACGATCAGGTTCTGGTAGACCTCAAACTCTTCACCCGTCATGAGTTGAAGGAGATTGTGGACGCAGTGAAGATTCTCTTCGACGAGCTGATTCAGAAGAGCAACCAGTACAAGGATGTTCTGATGCCGGGCTACACCCACCTGCAGGTGGCGATGCCTTCATCATTCGGACTCTGGTTTGGCGCTTATGCTGAGGGACTTGCCGACGACATGCTCTTCCTGCAGGCTGCTTACCGCATGACCAACCGCAACCCGTTGGGCAGCGCAGCAGGATACGGAAGTTCATTCCCATTGAACCGCACCATGACTACCGAGCTTCTCGGTTTCGACAGCATGGACTATAATGTGGTTTATGCCCAGATGGGCAGAGGAAAGATGGAGCGCAACGTGGCTTTCGCCATGGCTACCGTGGCAGGAACACTGGCAAAGATGGCTTTCGATGCCTGCATGTTCAACTGCCAGAACTTCGGCTTTGTGAAGTTGCCTAAGGAGTGCACCACCGGTTCCAGCATCATGCCTCACAAGAAGAACCCTGACGTATTCGAGCTGATTCGCGCCAAGAGCAACAAGCTGCAGAGCTTGCCTCAGCAGGTGATGCTCATCATGAACAACCTGCCGGTGGGTTACTTCCGCGACCTTCAGATTATCAAGGAAGTGTTCCTTCCTGCCTTCGACGAGTTGAAGGACTGCCTGCAGATGGCTGCTTACATCATCAACAAGATGGAGGTGAACGAGCATATTCTTGATGATTCTCGCTACGACCCAATGTTCTCTGTAGAGGAAGTGAACCAGCTTGCTGCCAACGGAATGCCTTTCCGTGACGCCTACAAGACTGTTGGACTGGAAATTGAAGCAGGTGAATTCAAGCCAAATAAAGACATTCATCATACTCACGAGGGAAGTATCGGCAATCTCTGCAACGACAAGATTCAGGAACTGATGGAGAAAACCCTCTCAGAATTCCACTTCGAACGCATGGAGAATGCAGAAAAGGAACTCTTGAAATAAAAACAGAAAAGGCTTCTGTATGAAGAATAGCATATATAATAAGGTATATATATATAATAAGGTGAAGAGCATGGCTGGAATAGCTATGCTCTTACTTTGTTCGTGCGATGCAGAAAACACCATCAGCACACAATACCTGTGCCAGTTTATCTTCAGAACCCAATATCATCTCGACTGCAGCATTGTTACTGCATTGAGTGGCGCAGGAACCTACACCATGGTTAGTGCCAAAAGGGTAAACGGAGTCTGGAACATCTACTCCACCCTGAACGACGGCAGGAATCATACGGAGACTATCATCCTCTCAACTGCCAAGGAAAATTACGCCAACTATAGCCACATGGGCGCTGGAAGCAATACAACCGACGCAACCAAAAACGGCTTTATCTTGGGAACAACCAACTTCAACGGTTACGCTGCGTGGGACCGTCAATGCCCTAACTGCATCCAGCAATATGGCGGGACCAACTATCCGCTGGAATGGACAGGAAACCGCCAATCAGTCGTTTGCAACAAATGCAAAAGAGTTTATAACCTGGAAAACGGCACGATAACAAGTGGCGGTCAAGGAAAAAACGACAAAGCACTCATGAGATACAGAGTGGTTTATTCGGGCAACGGAAGCGTGCTGACAGTAGGTAATTAAGCGAAAATGCTACATTTTAAGCCATAAAACGAAAAAAATGAGGATTCTTCGTCTTAAAAAATGTAAATCTTTTGGTAGAATGAAGAAATAGCATTACCTTTGCACTCGCAACAATGCGGAAATAGCTCAGTTGGTAGAGCACAACCTTGCCAAGGTTGGGGTCGCGGGTCCGAGTCCCGTTTTCCGCTCTAACTCTTAACGTTTACCATGCCGCAATGGTGGAATTGGTAGACACGAGGGACTTAAAATCCCTTGGCCAGTAATGGCTGTGCGGGTTCGAGTCCCGCTCGCGGCACCCCTTAAAGTTTTTCATTATGAAAAAATTTGCTTACATCATATATTTTATTTCAGTTTTAATACTTACCTCATGTGGGGCAAGAAGTGGTTATTTTCAAATTGAAGGCAAATTTCTTCACATGAACCAAGGTGAATTTTATGTTTATAGTCTGGATGGAGGCTTTGAAGGTATGGACACTATCAAAGTACAAGGTGGCCGTTTCTCTTTCGAAAAACCATGCAAGGAAAACTACACCATCATGATTGTATTCCCAAACTTCTCTGAACAGCCTATCTTTGCTGAATCAGGAAAGTCGGTAGATATCAAGGCGGACGCTTCTCACCTGAAGGAAATGGAAGTGAAGGGCACTAAGACCAATGAACTCATGACCAAGTTCCGTCAAAGCATCCTCAACGACACTCCTCCACAGGAGAAAAAACATGCTGAAGATTTCATCAAGGCAAACACAAAATCTGTTGTAAGCCTATACCTGATAAGAAAGTATTTCTTTGCCAATTCTTCACCCGACTACGACAAAGCACTTTCTCTCCTTGCACTTCTTGAAAAAGAACAGGGAAAGAATCCTCTATTCGGTAAAATGAAGACATGGGCAACCGATACCAGAAACAGCAGCGTAGGAAAACAGTTGCCAACATTTACAGCCTACGACCTGAATGGCAAAATGGTTTCATCTGCCGATTTGAGTAGCGCTCCAGTGGCTGTCATCTATACATGGGCATCATACAACTATGACAGTCAGGAACTTCAGAGAGAACTCAAGAGACGCCAGAAGAAAGCTAACGGAAGGCTCAAGCTGATGGGATTCTGCCTGGACGCCAGCAAATATGAATGCAAGCAGAACATTAAGCGAGATTCCATCACTTCTCCAACTATCTGCAACGGAGAGATGATGGAAGACAAGACCCTGAACAAACTGGGACTCAAATCCCTGCCAAATATCATTCTGCTACAGAATGGAAAAATCATCGCCCGAGGCATGAAAAAGCAAGAGCTTTACAATAAGCTCGACGAATTGCTTAAGTAAAAACATCGAGCCATACCATAAACCTTTAAAACCAGTAGCCATATGTTAGTAAAAGCATATTGTGCAGCAGTTAATGGCTTGGAAGTCACTACTGTAACCGTAGAAGTAAGCCTGAACAAGGGTGTAATGTATCATCTTACCGGTCTGGGAGATGAGGCAGTAAGGGAAAGCCGTGACCGTATTGCGGCTGCCCTACAATATAGTGGCTTCAAATTCCCGATTGCGGATATTACCATCAATCTGGCTCCTGCCAATCTCAGAAAGGAAGGAAGCAGCTTCGACCTACCGTTGGCAATAGGCATCATGGGCGCAAACGGGAATATTCCAGAAGAGCACTTGAAAGAATACATGATGGTAGGAGAACTGAGCCTTGACGGCACCTTGCAACCCATAAAAGGCGCACTTCCTATCGCTATCAGAGCCAGAGCAGAACATTTCAAAGGACTTATCGTACCGGAACAGAATGCCCGGGAAGCAGCTGTCGTAAACAATCTTGTGGTTTACGGCATGAAAAATCTCTTTGAAGTAATCCAGTTTCTCAGCGACCAGTCTGCACCAGAACCAACCATCGTAGATACGCGGAAGGAATTCTACGAGAACCAGACTCATTGCGACTATGACTATGCAGATGTACGTGGACAGGAAAACGTAAAACGTGCACTGGAAGTGGCTGCTGCAGGCGGTCATAACCTTATCATGGTAGGCCCTCCGGGATCAGGCAAATCCATGATGGCAAAAAGACTGCCATCCATCCTTCCTCCTCTAACCTTATCAGAAAGCCTGGAAACAACCCAGATCCACTCTATTGCAGGAAAACTGGGCAAGAATGTCTCACTCATTTCCCAACGACCATTCAGAGCACCTCACCATACGATTTCACAAGTAGCCCTAGTCGGTGGAGGAACCAGTCCTCAGCCGGGCGAAATATCATTGGCGCACAACGGCGTGCTCTTCTGCGACGAACTTCCGGAATTCAACAAAACAACCCTTGAAGTACTGCGACAACCATTGGAAGATCGCCACATCAACATCAGCAGGGCAAAATATTCCATAGACTACCCATGCTCCTTCATGTTTGTAGCAAGCATGAACCCATGTCCATGCGGCTATTACGGTGACCCTACCCACAAATGCGTCTGCACACCAGGACAAATCCAACGATACATGAATAAAATATCAGGACCACTGCTTGACAGAATAGACATACAGTGCGAAATAAGTCCTGTACCGTTCAAGGACATCTCCAAAGCTGCGCCAGGCGAACCTAGCGCAAATATCAGGGAGAGAGTGATAAAAGCCAGGGAGATTCAAGCCAACAGATTCAAAGACTTCAAGGGCATTCATTGCAATGCTCAAATGACGGAACGGATGATTCACCAGTTTGCAGAACCGACAGAGGAAGGAATCAACCTCCTGCGCATGGCCATGGAGAAATTGTCTCTTTCTGCCAGGGCATATAATAGAATTCTGAAAGTGGCAAGAACAATAGCCGACCTGGCTGGTTGTGAGAACGTAGAGCCTCAACATCTTGCTGAAGCCATAGGTTACCGTACATTAGACAGAGGAGACTGGGCAGAAAGAGGACAATTGTGACAAAATGTTGGATAAAAAAACGCATTATCGCCCTCTTAATACTGCATAAATATAAAGAAAAAGATAACACAAGGGGAGTAAATTCTATCACAACAGAGGTAATAACTGTTGTTTTTTAACAATAAAGACACATTTTTACTCCAAAAACAAGAATAAATACCCCATACATTAACAAAAAAGCCCTAACTTTGCATTCGTAAACAAGATCATACGGCAACGTAGTGGTCAATTATTAACAACAAAAACTTTTAAGATCATGGATTGCATTTTTAAAATTACATCAGCAGTAAAGAAAATAGGTTTCGTAGTCTTGCTCGCAGAGTTAGCTGTCATTGCCTATATGAGTCTTTAAGACATTATAATAAGTATAAGGGAGGTTATCAATCAATTGCACCAGAAATATACATTCCTGGTTCAAAAAAGCCTTAGCGCACCTTTAAAGGGGTTCGTTAAGGCTTTTTTGTTGTACATAACAGACAGCCCTCATTTTTACAACGCAAGAAATACAGATAAAAAAATATCCATTCTGAAAACGGAGACGGAGTTCATTTAGGGTAAATTTTACGCTTATCATAGCAAAACTATTGTTTTTACCCATATTCTAAACAATTCATACCCCAAAAAATCAATATTTACCCCACAGATAACAGAAAAACCACTACCTTTGCAATCGAAAAAAGAACCAAGCACATAAGTGTAAGGGGTAAATTACAACAACAAAACTATATAGAATATGAATTGCATTTTTAAAATTACAGAATTAGTTAAGAAGATTGGTTTCGTTATTCTTATTGCAGAGTTGGCTGTTATCGCCTACATGAATGTAATGTAAGAATTATCCTATCATCATCAACATAAAAAGAAGGATATTAGGATAACAAGACGAAACAGGGTAATAACTTCTCTATCATAGAGAAAAAACAAGAAAACAAAAGAAAACAATAACAGATAAAAATAGTAAATGATAATAAAAAAAAGACTCTAAGCTCAACTGCTTAGGGTCTTTTTTATTTTCGGACAACTCTACTTATTATTGCTGTTTTAGCTCTTTTTATCCATTTTCCACACAAAATGCCACCTTATTATATAGATAAGTAAGAAAAAGGAGCGCCAATCCTTTCTACTTTCCAACATTTTTTTGTAATTTTGCAGGCAAATAACAAAAATATATTAGCTAATATGGAACAAAAGAATTTCAAACGTACCACCGTAACCGCAGCATTGCCTTACGCTAACGGTGGTGTGCATATCGGCCACCTGGCAGGTGTTTACGTGCCAGCCGATATCTATGTTCGCTATCTTCGCCTCAAGAAGCAAGACGTTGTTTTCATCGGCGGTAGCGACGAGCATGGTGTACCAGTAACCATCCGTGCCAAGAAGGAAGGTATTACAGTACAGGAGGTTGTTGACCGCTATCACAACCTCATCAAGAAGAGTTTCGAGGATTTCGGCATCTCTTTTGATATTTACAGCCGTACCACTTCGCCTACTCACAATAAGTTTGCTTCTGACTTCTTCCGCACTCTCTACGACAAGGGTGTATTGGAGGAAAAGGTAGAGGAGCAGTTCTGTGATGAGGTAACAGGCGAATTCCTTACCGACCGTAACATCGTGGGCACTTGCCCTCGCTGCGGTGCAGAAGGTGCCTATGGCGACCAGTGCGAGAAATGTGGTGCTACCCTCTCTCCTGAGGAACTTATCAACCCTACCAACAAGAACAACCCTGGTCATGGCCTCGTGAAGAAGCCTACCAAGAACTGGTATCTTCCATTGAACAAATATCAGGATTGGTTGAAAAAGTGGATTCTGGAAGGTCACAAGGAGTGGCGTACCAATGTTTACGGTCAGTGCAAGAGTTGGTTGGATATGGATCTTCAGCCACGTGCCATGACCCGTGACCTAGATTGGGGTATTCCGGTTCCTGTAGAGGGAGCAGAAGGCAAGGTGCTCTACGTTTGGTTCGATGCACCTATCGGCTACATCTCAAACACCAAGGAGCTTTGCGACGCTCATCCAGAAAAGTGGGGAACATGGCAGAAGTGGTGGCAGGATCCTGAAACACGTCTTGTTCACTTCATCGGCAAGGACAACATCGTGTTCCACTGCATCATCTTCCCTACCATGCTGAAGGCTCACGGCGACTATATCTTGCCAGACAACGTACCAGCCAACGAGTTCCTGAACCTGGAGGATGATAAGATTTCAACATCCCGCAACTGGGCTGTATGGTTGCACGAGTATCTCGTAGATTTGCCAGGCAAGCAGGATGTATTGCGCTATGTTCTGACAGCCAATGCGCCTGAGACCAAGGACAACAACTTTACATGGAAGGATTTCCAGGAGCGCAACAACTCTGAGTTGGTTGCCGTTTACGGTAACTTCGTAAATCGTGCCCTCCAGCTCACCAAGAAGTATTGGGGCGGCGTAGTTCCTGCCTGCGGCGAATTGCAGGAGGTAGACGAGAAGGCCATCGCTGAGTTCAAGGACGTGAAGGAGAAGGTTGAGCAATATCTCAACGTATTCAAGTTCCGTGAGGCTCAGAAAGAGGCTATGAACCTGGCTCGTATAGGTAACAGATACATCACAGAGTGTGAGCCTTGGAAGGTTTGGAAGACCGATCCTAAGCGTGTGGAGACCATCCTGAACATCTCCCTCCAGCTGGTAGCCAACCTCGCCATCGCCTTCGAGCCATTCTTGCCATTCTCTTCAGAGAAGCTCCGCAAGATGATCAATATGCCTAACTTCGAGTGGACTCAGCTCGGCAGCACAGATCTGCTCAAAGCTGGTACCCAGCTCGGTGAGCCTGAATTGCTCTTCGAGAAGATTGAGGATGAGGTAATAGAAAGACAGCTCCAGAAGCTTGCTGACACCAAGAAGGCCAACGAGGAGGCTTCTTACCAGGCAGCTCCTATCAAGCCAGAAGTTAGCTTTGATGATTTCGAGAAACTCGATATCCGCGTAGGTCACATCCTGAACTGCGAGAAGGTAAAGAAGTCTAAGAAGCTTCTGAAGTTCACTATCGACGATGGTTCTGGCGTAGAGCGCACCATCTGCTCAGGTATCGCAGCCTACTACGAGCCAGAGCAGCTGATCGGCAAGGACGTATTGTTCGTAGCCAACTTTGCTCCTCGCAAGATGATGGGCATCGAGAGCCAGGGTATGATTCTCTCTGCAGTCAACTTCGACGGCACTTTGAATGTTACTTCACTCCTTGGCAAGGTTAAGCCAGGAAGCCAGGTAGGTTAATCTTTGAGAAACAAAAGGCTAAAAGTCCTTTGAAATAAGAACAAAAGAAGCCTTTTTTAAATAAAAATCTAAAAAGCTCTATATCTTCAATACTGAGGATATAGAGCTTTTTCTTATTAAAGCGCAAAGCGATAGCCTATTGTAAAGGTGAATACCTTATTCTTGGAATCTCCGGCATCCTCCTTATTTACCTTGGTTAAACCTATATGATAGCGGGCATCCAGAATAACGTTCATATACTCATACGATAAACCCACAGGAATAGACACATTCACCTTCTTGGCAGCGTAAATACTCTCCACTTCCCGGCTTTCCTTGTAAAGAGTAGAACCAGTCTTATTATCCTTCTCCAACTCTGTTTCTTCCGACAACATCTTGCCATCACCGCACAAGAAACCCACCTGTGCACCAGCCATGATGGCAAACTGAGGAGCCACGTATGCTTTCAGCATCAAAGGAATCTGAACATAGTCAAGATTCAGATGATGATTCTTGACACCCGTATATTTCTTGATGCCATTATTAACAACATTCCCATTTTCTGCCATCTCATAATCACCCCATCTGGCACCCTGACGGACATAACAAGCACCTAGAGAAACACTCAGATAGTCTGTGGCACGATACTCCACATCAAGTCCGCCCAAGAATCCAGTCTGATTCTTAGACTTCACCTCCCTGCCGTTTTCTGTTGTCAGATAAATGGAATTATCACTCAGATTTGCGATAGCCACACCGATACGAGGAATCACAGAAAATCTTCCTACAGGATTCTCCTCACCTTGTGCCATTGCTCCTATAGCAGAAAGCAACAACATCATCACGATAGCAATGTTCTTTTTCATTATATTCTTTCTTGAATTGACAATTTACACCTTATTATATATAAATAAACTCAAAAACAGGAAGAATATTGCATCTATAATATACAAGAAACAACTATTAAAACTAATCTAAGCACATATTCAAAAGGAAAAAGGTTACCCTTCAGCTGTATAATTAACAAATCAAGACTCTGCCAGGCTGTTATTCATATAGTTTAAAGTATGCATATCACACGCCGTGCACCGAGCGAAGCTTGCTTGTGCGTCGTACGATGTGAACATTTACGACGTTCGACGCATGTGCTCACACCGTTCGATGTGAGCCAAAAGACAAATAGGCAATACACCGCTTTCCCTGTAGGAAACAGCATGTATTGCCTATTATGAGTAGATGTGATGATGTGTAATACATCATTCTTTCCTTATTTTTTCAATTATCCGTAGATAACCTTCCCATTCTCATCCTCGTAAGGAGTCATATCCTTAGCATACTGGTTCATGGCGCGGAGGCTCATACCCATAGATGAGAAACCACCATCGTGGAAGAGGTTCTGCATAGTTACCTTGCGGGTGAAGTCAGAGAACATCATTACGCAATAGTTAGCGCAATCCTCTGCTACCGCATTTCCGAGTGGAGACATCTTGTCAGCAAAGTCCATCATATTCGCGATATCCTTGATACCCTTACCTGCTGTTGTAGCTGTAGGGCTCTGAGAGATGGTATTGATGCGGACATGCTTCTCACGACCATAGATGTAGCCGAAGCTGCGTGCGATGCTCTCGAGCATGCTCTTGGCATCAGCCATATCGTTGTAACCGAAGAAAGTACGCTGAGAAGCTACGTAAGTGAGAGCTACTACAGAACCCCACTCATTGATAGCATCCAACTTCTTGGCTACCTGCAACATCTTGTGGAAAGAGATAGCAGAAATATCCAAAGTCTTGTTCAAGAAATTGTAGTCGAGATCATCGTATGTACGATGCTTACGAACATTAGGGCTCATAGCAACAGAGTGGAGCACGAAGTCAATCTTGCCACCGAGCTTCTCCTGAGCCTCAGTGAATACCTTTTCCAAATCCTCAACGCTGGTCGCATCCGCTGCGATGACAGGAGCGTTGATCTGTTCAGCGAGCTTATCCAGCGTACCCATACGCAAAGCCATAGCTGTATTACTGAGTGCGATGGTAGCACCCTCTTCAGCAGCCTTAACGGCTACTTTCCAAGCGATTGATTCCTCATTGAGTGCACCGAAGATGATGCCACGCTTGCCTTTTAACAAATTGTGAGTCATTGTTATCTTAATACTATATGTTTGTAAATCGTGCGCAAAATTACGAATTTTGTGCAATATATGCAAGCTTTTTCACAAAAAAGTGCATTTTACACCTTCTTTTTTGAGAAAAGTCAAGCAAATCATGCCTTATTTATCATCTATCAGAATCCGAGCCACTAATGGAAGATGATCACTGTAACCCCCTAAATACTTCGGACCCAGGTAGGTTCGATAAGGTTTTTTACCACCATATTTCTCATCATCTTCGAGCAAGAAAGGCAAATCTCCTATCCTGCTGACATTTTCCTGATGCTGCATCGATTCACTCAGCAGAATCTGGTCAAGACTTCTCCATTCACCATGCCAACGATAAGTAGCCTTAGCACCATTACTCCCTTTAGCTTTAGAAGAAATATTAATAAGATGATGCTGATAAAGATATTCAAGTGCAGGAGAGTCGTGATAATCATTGAAATCTCCTGCCACAATAATTTTGGCACTATCATTGATTGCATAGATAGAATCAACGGCAGCTGCCAGTTGATTGGCTACCTGCATACGATAAGGTCTGGATACCAATTCACCACCTCTACGACTCGGTGCATGAACCACAAATATATGTAAAGTATCATCACTCATGATCCGACCGGAAGCATATAATATATCTCTCGTAGGACGCGAATGGGGTAATCGCTTAATACGAATAGGACAGGAATGAATCAAAGCAAAAGAAAAGGGATGATACATGAGAGCAACATCAATACCACGCTCATCAGGAGAATTCGTCATTACATACTCATAACCTGCCGTACGAAGAGCAGAGCGCTTGGTTAAATCAAACAACACGCTATCATTTTCCACTTCACAAAGAGCAACGAAATCCGGAAGTTTCCATTTTTTGCCAGAATCAGTCATCGAGTTGGCAACATGAGTTGCCATTTCTCCATTATTGCTTATATGCTTGACTGAGTAATCTTCATAGCCCAAAGCAACTATAGTTTGAGACAGAAGATTCAGTTTACGCCAATAGCGGACGGGAGTCCAATGATAGTTGCTTTCTGGAAGGAACTCAACATCATTTTTAAGCGAATCATGACTCGTATCGAAGAGATTTTCACAGTTTAACTCAACAAAAGTGAGGAAACTTGATAACAACAATGATAAAAACATAGTTAATAATTTTGTCGTGTCAATGATTTGATGTATCTTTGCAGTCAAATTGCAAAACGCAGAAAGATCTGACTGTTTTAGCAAGGGAAGGTCCCATAGTTTAATGGATAGAACGGAGGTTTCCTAAACCTTTGATCCGAGTTCGATTCTCGGTGGGACCACTTCTTCTACTACAAACCTTATTTACCGGAATCATCTGGTAAAAACTATAAAAGGTCGCTCCTAGAAACCAGGAAGCGACCTTTTGTTATTTATAGTATTTGCCGTTATCTATTTCCATCCAGTTTTCACCAGATGGAAATAAGATAAAACAACTTTTTACTTAACTTCTGCAACAGCAACCTCCTCAGCTGGCTCCTCCTTGATCTTGCGACCAAGAACGATGTAAGCCATAGGAGAAGCGATGAAGATAGAAGATAATGTACCGAATACAACACCCAGAATCATTGCGAATGAGAAGCTGCGGATACTGTCACCACCGAGGATGAAGATACAGAGCAACACAATCAATGTAGATGTAGATGTATTGATGGTACGAGCCAATGTCTCATTGATAGATGCATTGAAGATCTGCTGACGATCTCCCTTTGGATGCAACTTCAAGTTCTCACGGATACGGTCGAATACTACCACCTTATCGTTGATAGAGTAACCTACCACGGTCAGGATAGCACCGATGAAGGTCTGGTCGATCTCCAATGAGAATGGAACGAGCCCCCACAGGAGTGAGTAGAAACCGATTACTGTCAAGGCATCGAATGCCAACGCAATAGTAGAACCTACAGAGAAGGCCACGTTGCGGAAACGTACCAGGATGTAGAGGAAGATGGCAATCAGAGCGAAGAGCACACTATAGATAGCACCCATAGTGATATCTTTAGCTACTGAAGGACCTACCTTAGTACTACTGATAATAGAACCACCCTGACGAACGTCTGGGTTCTTGAATGCCTCAACACTCTTCTGAGATACCAGGTTGGCCTTCTTCAAGGCATTGTAGAGGATAGTCTCAGCCTCATCGTCAACAGTTGGACTGTTGCTCTCAATCATATAGTTGGTAGATACACGGATAGTCTTACCGTCTGTACCGATAGCGATAGCGCTGGTAGTAGCCTTGGTTCCGTCTGCATTGACGAATGCATCGCCGAGAACGGTACGGATCTGCTCAGGCTCTACAGGGTTCTCGAACTGTACCACATAGTTACGACCACCAGTGAAGTCGATACTCTTACTCAAGCCACGAACAAAGAAGCTACCGATGAATACCACAGCAGCAATGATAGCTACGGTGAAGGTAGTCTTGTACATAGACATGAACTTGTACTTCTTACCCTGCATCAGGTTGTGAGAAACAGGAGTATCAAACTTGCAGTGCATCCACTTGTCGTGGTTCAACTTATAGTCGTAAACCAGACGAGTCAGGAACACAGCAGTGAAGAATGAAACTACGATACCGATGATCCATGTGGTAGCGAAACCACGGATAGGACCTGTACCAGTTGTCAACAGAATAACACCAGTAATCAACGAAGTCAAGTTAGAGTCGAAGATAGCAGAGAAAGCATTACCATAACCGGCAGCTACAGCCTGCTTCATACCCTTGCCAGAGCGAAGCTCCTCTTTGATACGCTCATAGATAAGCACGTTAGCATCCACGGCAGTACCCAGAGACAAGACCATACCGGCAAGACCTGGCAATGTCAAGGCTGCCTGGAAGGACGTCAGAATACCGAGTGTGAAGAATACATTGACGAGCAATGCCAGGTTAGCCATCATACCAGGAATGATGTTGTACATCATAACCATGTAAACCATCAGGAGTACGAAAGCTACAACGAATGATACAATACCCATCTGGATAGACTGTGCACCGAGAGTAGGACCTACAACCTCCTCCTGAACGATACGTGCAGGAGCTGGCATACGACCAGACTTCAATGTATTAGCCAAGTCCTTGGTCATTTCGATAGTGAAGTTACCGGAAATCTGTGAGTTACCACCATCAATCTCACCGTTTACACGAGGAGCTGAGTAAACTACACCATCCAGAACGATAGCGATAGCCTTGCCCACGTTAGCCTTGGTCATCTGAGCCCACTTGCGGGCACCCTCAGTATTCATCTTCATGCTTACAACAGGAGAACCCATCTGGTCGAACTCATCCTTAGCGTCTGTGATGACATCACCCTCCAATGGAGCACGACCTGTAGTAGTTGTCACCTTCAAAGCGTGAAGCTCATAGATATTCTTCATCTTGATATTGTCAGCAGGCTGTGCACCCCAGAGCAAACGCAAGTCTGAAGGCAGCAGGCGCTTAGCCACTGCAGAATAGATAATCTTGTTGATAGCAGCTGTATCGCGAACGCTGGCATAACCAACAATACTCAAACCACCACCGAGCTGCAAACGAGCCAACAATGGGTGAGCCTTGATAGCAGCAGCATTCTGAGCATCCTCGCCTACCTTGGCAGCAGCATCGTCCTTCTTCTTGATAGAGAACTTAGCCTCAGCCTTCTTAGGCTCTGCCTTAGCTACTTTCTTCTTAGCGGCAGCAGAATCTGCAGCTACAGTATCATTCTTCTCCTCACCATTGTCACCATTAGCGATATGAGTATCGAGCTGCTGGAGATAAGGAGCGATTTCCTCTGAGTTATATGTCTCCCAGAACTCAAGGTTAGCACTACCCTGAAGCATCTTACGCATACGCTCTGGCTGGCTGATACCAGGCATTTCTACCATGATACGGCCCTGCTGACCTTCCAACTTCTGGATGTTAGGCTGAACAACACCGAACTTATCGATACGGGTGCGGACAACGTTGAAAGAGTTGTCGATAGCCTCCTGTACAGAAGCGCGGATAGCCTTCTCTACCTCTGCATCGCTGCTCTGAGGAGAAACCTTGCCCTGCAACTGCTGAGTTGCGAACACTTCTGCAAGTTTATGACCAGGTGCGCTCTTGTGATAAGCGTTAATGAAAAGTGACACGAAGTCACCACCGTTAGCTTCTTCCTGAGCTCTAGCTTCCTTCATGGCATTGGTAAAACCAGCGTCGGTCTTGTGATCGGCAAGGTTTTCAATTACATCAGGTACTGAAATCTCAAGGATTACATTCATACCGCCCTTAAGGTCAAGTCCAAGACCAATCTGAGTCTCCAAGCAGTTCTGATAAGAATAAACACCCAAGTACTTAACAGAATCCTTATAATCCTGCTGTGCAATAGGGTCTTTGATCTTTGCAGCCTCGCCGTCATAATAACGTGTGGCGAACGAGAATGACAAATAGAAGATACTTGCGAGTGTCAGTAAGACGGCTACACAAATTACAATTCCTTTGTTTTGCATTTCTATTTTATTGTTATTAATTTATTTATTTTCAGTCTTATTATTGTTGCTACATATATAATGACGTGCAAAAATACGCATTTTTTTTCGTAAATAAGAATAATTTGCGCTATTTTTGATGTTTAGCCCTCATTTTTAGCTTACAAATGATGGGATAGTGGTCAGAAACAGCGATTTTATCATCAACTTTACACTCGTAAGGTTCCCAATCATCTGAACATAAAATATTGTCAATGCGAACAAAAAATCCACTATGATGGTAACTAATCCCCAATCCGTTGCCACTGGAAACAAAGCAATCAGTCAATCCATTAGCTATCGTCCGATGTGCATAGGAAATAGGACCGTCATTAAAATCCCCACAAACTATTTTACTCATTTTCCCATAATGCTTCAGATAGCTGGCCACAGCCTCAGCTTCCGAGGCACGCTTTCGGGTAGCTTCAGCTAACTTCACAACTAAAAGCTTTGATGTATGTTCAGCAGTATCCACTTCCAGTTTTCCCACTACAAGTCTTTTAAACTGCTTTCTTTCTTCCAGACTTAAACCAGTCGTTTCCAGATGATTATTAACCAATAACACTTCTCGACCCCTGATATTTAAGCGATAAGCCACACTCATATTACCTTTAGACTGATAAGGAATAATTTCCTTTGATAATATCGGGAATTTACTCAAGAGCATCAGGCAATTTCCACCACCAGGATGCATGGTCGTATCTTGAAAAGCATATAGCGGTTTTAACAAACTATCTATCTGCTGAACATTTCTTGAGGTTGGCATCGCTTCCTGCAAACAAACAATATCTGCATCTTGTTCCTGAATATATGCTAAAGAAATATTAGTACCTTCAGAATCCTCTGTCTGGTCGCCAAAATTCCACGTATTATATGAAAGCACCTTGATACATTTAGAAGGAGTCTCACCATTTACATTAATGGGCATATACTTACGAACAGGAACAAAGCATACCAGAAATCCCACAAATGGTATTGTAGCATATTTTGGACGGAACAATAACCAAAAGAGGAGAAAACACAAGTTGATTGCCAAGAATAACGGAAAAGTAAGCCCAGCATTTGTAAAAATGCCAAGCTTCTCAGGTGACAAGACATCTGAGAAGCCTACCAAGAACATGATTACTATCGTAGCCACATTGGCACCAGCAATCATCCGATAAGTAAATTCCTTAAATCCTTTAAACATAAGTTTTCATCTACGATATTACTTGTTGCTCTGGTCAAAGAGAGACTGTTTTTCCTCTTTGGTCAAACTATCATATCCACTTTTCCTTATCTTATCCAAGATACGGTCTATTTCCTCTTGAGAGACAACTTTCTCGTTGGTGGTACACTCTGCATCCTGCTCGTATTGAGAAGTATAAGAATCATTACGGGTATAGGTAAAGTTTCTCTTACCTGTATTACGTTTTCCGCCAAACATATTCTTTAACTTATCAAATGCATCAGCCGTATGAGAGCCGCCATAACCACCATCTACCTGCTTACGCCAATATCTAATCATAAAGAATCCAAATACCATACCTCCCAAATGGGCAATATGAGCAACACCATCACCTGTAGTTGCCAACGCAGAGAACAGTTCTATGGCTGCATAACCAATAACAAAATACTTAGCCTTGATTGGTATAGGCAACGGGAATATAAAAATACGCTCATTCGGATAAATCATACCAAAAGCCAACAAAATGGCATAGATTGCACCAGAAGCACCTACAGTAGTCCATTGATTAAGCACAGCAGAACTATTATGAGCAACTACAGTCAAATCAGAAAAAGACAATCCTGGCAACTGAGAAGAAGCTACGACATAGAACTGCACAGCCTGCGCAGCTTCCTGAAAAAGGCCCGCTCCCACGCCACATGCAATGTAATAAAAAAGGAATTTTTTCGGCCCCCATACTCGTTCTACAACACATCCAAACATCCACAAAGCAAACATATTAAAAATAATATGCTCAAAACCTCCATGCATAAACATGTAAGTAAACAACTGATAAATATGGAAATCAGATGCTAAAAAGAAATGAAGTCCCAGCAAATCATTGAGCACATAGCCGTCTGGTCCGTTCTTTCCCATCAAAAAACACACCAGAAAGGCAACAACATTCACTATCAGCAAATTCTTTGTAACTATTGGTATATTGCGCATAACTATAAACTTTCTTATTAATTAATTATCGAATATTTTTGTAATTTGGGGGCAAAATTACTAAAAATATCCGTGAAAACATCAAAAAATAAGCATATTACACTTAATTTTCGATAATTTCATCACTTTTCTGCTTTTTTTATTTGAACTTTCAAAGGAAAAAGCTATATTTGTAAGCAAAAAGGACAAAAAGGCAAAAATTACTAATCATTTAATAACGTAAAATTATGAACAAGACAGAATTGATTGACAAGATTGCAGCAGGTGCTGAGATTTCAAAGGAACAGGCTAAGGCAGCTCTCAATGCTACAACAAGCGCTTTGAAAGAAGCTCTCATCGCAGGTGACAAAATCCAGTTGGTAGGCTTCGGCACTTTCAGCGTAAACGAGCGTCCTGCACGTGAGGGTATCAACCCAGCAACTAAGGAGAAGATCCAGATTGCTGCCAAGAAGGTTGCAAAGTTCAAAGCTGGCGCTGAGTTGGCTGATGCACTCAATAAATAATTGTAAAGATTATTTTTAAACATAATAGGACTATCCTCACAGATAGCCTATTATTGTATATCATAAAAATCCCATCCTCGCAATTTGTGCAAGGATGGGATTTTTTATTTAACTAACCTTGTGATAGGGTCCTTATCTTATTTAGGCTGCTTGCCGATGTAAGCCAAGATACCACCATCTACATAAAGAATGTGACCATTGACTGCATTAGATGCTTCAGAAGCCAGGAACACAGCTGGACCTTCCAACTCCTCTGGTTCTAACCAGCGACCAGCTGGAGTCTTTGCACAGATGAAGCTGTCGAATGGATGACGACTACCATCTGCCTGACGTTCACGAAGAGGTGCTGTCTGTGGAGTTGCGATATAACCTGGGCCCAAGCCGTTACACTGGATATTGTACTCACCATACTCAGAGCAGATGTTACGAGTCAACATCTTCAAGCCACCCTTGGCTGCAGCGTATGCAGAAACGGTTTCACGACCCAGCTCGCTCATCATAGAGCAGATGTTGATAATCTTACCATGACCCTTCTTGATCATGCCTGGGATAACTGCCTTAGATACGATGAATGGTGCAGTAAGGTCGATGTCGATTACCTGCTTGAAGTCATCTATAGACATCTCTGTCATAGGAATGCGCTTGATGATACCAGCGTTGTTAACCAGGATGTCGATAACGCCGAGTTCCTTTTCGATGTCAGCAACCATGTTCTTCACCTGCTCCTCATCAGTTACATCGCAGATATAACCCTTGGCATCAATACCCTTAGCCTTATAATCAGCAAGAGCCTGATCCATGTGATGCTGGCTGCGGCAGTTGAAAGCAATTTTAGCACCTGCCTTGGCATAAGCCTCAGCAATAGCGAAACCGATACCGTATGCGGCACCTGTCACGAGGGCAACCTTACCCTCCAATGAGAATAGTTTGTTAAAGTCCATACTTTTATATATTTATCAATTGTTTGATTTGTTACGAGGGCAAAGATACAAAATTATTTTGAATCTCGCTCTTAATCAATACGAAAGATGCGACCTTTTTACTTATTTTCTCATTTTATTGACTACTTTTCATAAGTTAGTCCCTTTTTGCGATGCTTTATCCAACACTTATTGTATCTGAACACCCAATGTTTCTTCTATTACCTGGATAACCTGTGGGATGGAATCTGTTTCGAAATCACCCGTCAGACGCTTACTCTCATCAGAAGCCGTATATCTTGTGCCTGATAATTTAGAAAGTTCCTTCAATACTTCGGATAATGGAGTATTGTCGAAATGCAGTCGATGCGTAGCCCATGCCACATCATTGATATCATAATCAGCCAACAACTCAGGCTGGACAGCTCCTTTCAACAGACGTGCCCGCTTGCCTTTAATCAGGAAGACACCTTCAGCAGAACTGCGAGCCGTGAAAAGCACCTTTCCACTGGTTACCATTACTTCGGGAACATCCGTTCTTTCATCCACCATAAACTGGGTACCGAGCACTCTTACATGTCCATGCTCTCCCATCACATCGAAAGGATGCTGTTCATCATGCTTCACCTGATAATAGATGCAGCCCTTCATCTCCACCTTTCTGCAATCATCTTCCTGATAGGAAAGAGAAGAATGAGGCATCAACGATACCTTCGTTCCATCAGGCAGATGATATGCCACTACTTCCGATTCGGCAGAAAGCGTCACCGTCTTTGGCTGCAAAAGCGTATAGGCGCCTATGGTGAAGAGCACCAGAATAGATGCAGCCACAGCTATCCAGCGGATGCGACGCATGCGTAAAGATACAGTTGCTGCATGCGAAATCTCTTCATCAGCAATGCCTGCCCGAGCCTTCACCTTCTGCAAGGCCTTTCTGGTATCCAGCTTGCCCGACTGAAAATACTTCAGCACAAAATCCTGTTCATTCTTGTTGATCTTCATCATAGAATCCCTTTCTTCCTTTAAAATTGTCCTGTAATAGATGCAAAGAGCGTATTGGTGTGCTTATACTTCTCGATGCCATTATATCGCTTACCCTTCGTATAGCGGATATTGTTTCTGCCATTTTCGATATTGAAGTCGCTTGTCAGCCATCCCAAAGATAGAAACACGTCGCCCGAACGGAAGGTCAAAGCCGACTTGATGCGCCAAGCCAGCCATTTTCCGCCATGATTCCTCACAGTTCGGGTAGTTACATTGCCATAAAGCTCATCTGTATAAGATGCAGGATGCCCCACACCTTGTGCGTCCTTGATTTCGGTAAACTTCACCTTATCATTACAAAATGGCGTGATGCAGAGTCCAGGCTCGCAATGCAGCATCAAGCCCGCAGCACGACGCTTGCTCAACCACAAGGTAGGAGTACGAAAAGCCAAACCTGGTGTCAGGTTGATTTTAATAACCCTCTTCGGATCATATTCATCATCCTCATAACGGTCTATCAAGGGTCTATCCCCGTGGTTATCGTTCCATTCTATTCCACAGGAAACACCGACATAGGTCAGGGGATAATAGGCAAATGTCAACTCAACCATGTAGCTACTTTCATTGGCATCACAGAATCCGCCCGTAATACCAGACTCATAGCGCAGCAATTTGGTATCCTGCTTTCGCTTCATGCGATTGATCATCTCCACACGCTGTTCAAAAGTCATAGAATCCTTCACCGCTTCCATGGTATCATTCAAGATACGATAACCCGTATTCTTCTTCTGAACAGAAACATCAGAACCTTGTGCCTTGCCGGCAATGGCAAAGCACAAGGTACCTAAAATGATAAAAAGACTTCTTTTCATACTCCTCACCTTTTTTATTTGGTATATATTCCGCCTTGATTATCCGATGGTGCCGATGGCAATGGAGCGATATACTTCGAAGCTTCACAGACATTAAATCCTGCCACTACACCGAAACCACCTTTTACGTTCGAATAAGTAGGTGTCACCTGCATCAATCCAGCGTCCGCCCAACTATTGCTCTGCGCATCGTTAATGCTCTTCAAGAAGCGATAGTACTCTGGAGTAACCTTGCAAAGTTGTACATTATAAGTAAAGCCAAACAAACGGTCCCAACCATCATACGTGTGCCAATAAGAATCATTACTGTTCACTTCCAAATGCATCGTATAGGTCTGTCCATTTATCGTCCGGTCATTGAAGATATAAACATCATCAAAGTATTTGTATTCGTCAAAGCCGAAATCATTATCCAACTCTGACTTCTTGTTAATCAATGGCTCACTGGTGGTCACCATCTCAGGCCAAACGATATTTGATGCCAAACTATCAAAACACCATTCATATTCATCCTCCCTACCCAAATAATTAAGATAATCTTGGTAATTATTAACATAAACATCATGTTGCCATCTATTGCCTTCTTTGGGAACACCTTTCAAGTTTCCATATTTCTGCTTGCGAGTTACCTTCACAGAATAATAATCCGTGGTTGAAGCTGGGTCACTAAAAGTCGCTTCCAACTTATCTACCGAGAAATAAACATCATGATCCGACGATTTCTCTTGCAAGTGGATGTCACCTATATTTACATCAACCTTCTCAGGAATGGAAGTCGAAGCAAAAACCTCGGAGAGACCATCTGCCGACACCTGGACCTCAATCTTATCTCCTGCCTTCTGCTTTCCTACGGCATAATACTGTCCTATTAGAGTAGAAAGAAACCAACTATCGGAAACTTGAGAAAAGGACTGCGCTTCCTTTATGTTTTCGATACGTTTCACCTCCTGTGGCATCCCATTTACCTTATATACGACACTTGCATCCACGGGCAAGCGTGATTGGGTATCTATATCTCCTTTGAACGAAGAAACGGGCAAGCTTTTCGTTACAACAATAAGTGTGGTGTCTCCCTCCGTAGGAAAACAATAAAGTACCAATCGGGGAGTATCTTGCAGCTTCTTTACATCAAAATCATCTATGCAAGAAGAAAAGACCACGCTCATCAAAAAGAAGAACAGTCCCCATCTCCAACTTACATTGATTTTTATTCTTCTATGATTTGTATTCATATACAATGAAATTTCTTTTGTTTTAAAACTTGATAGTATAGCTAAATGAAGGTATTATTGGAATAAATCCCTTGTTTTTCGCCTCAAACTGCTGCGTAACCTCATTATAGTCCACCTTGACGTACATCGAGTTGAGATGGCAATAAGCATTATAGATGCTCAAATTCCAAATGCGCTCATGTCCATGCTTGGTGACATGACGGAAATCGAATCCCAAGTCCAAGCGATGATAAGCTGGAAGCGTCAAATTATTGGGGATGGCATAGACATAAGAGGCGGAATTCCACCAATTCCCGTAATACTTGCCTTCTTGATCTGGCAAGCTTGGCAATGCCGCCAACTGGGTTGGCACCGTGGCATGATTGCCCGTGTGATAGTTCCAGACCGCAAAGCAACTCACCTTCTTGTTAAACGCATATCGCAAGGACAGATTCAACTTATGGCGGTTGTCAAACTTGTCGTAATACCAATCCTGATAGAAGTCATCATACTTTCGCTTGTTCCAAGAGAGCGTATAAGAACCACTCAAGGTCAGATGATTGGTGCGATAAGTGGCATCAGCCTCAACGCCATAGAAGAGCCCCTTGCCATCCATCACTTGCGAATCCCAATGCTCAGCAGGCGGCTCTATGCCTACCCAACTGCTGTATTGAAGCAGATGCTTGGACAACTTGTAATACCCTTCGAGCGACAGAAGCCAATGGCGGTTGGGCTGGGCATAGATTCCTGCCGCAAACTGATAAGAACGCATTGGCTTCAGATTTTGGGTAGTCGGTACCCAATAATCTGTAGGCAAGGACAAGTAGCTGTTAGAAACCTTATGCACATACTGGGTCATCTGAGTAAAGGAAGCCTTCAGCGACACCTCATTGCTCAGTTGATATTTCAGGGCAAAACGTGGGTCGATATTCAAGAAGTTCTTATTACTGATATGAAAAAGGGCCATATTGAAGCCAACATTCATACTCCAGTTGCGGTTGATATTGATTTCATCCTCTGCGTATGCCGTCCACTCATGCGCCACATGACGATTACTACTATTCATTCGGATGGTATCAACTTGGGCTGATGCATTTCCCTCATATCCAGTATAATCCAATTGCATAGCTGTCTGGGGGCGAAAGAGATGCATCGTATAGTCGCTTCCAAAACGGAAATGATGACGAGGGTTCGGACGGTAATCGAATGCCAGACGATAGCCCGCATCATAAATCGTTGAGGTATAACCATGCTCCAAGTGAGTGACAGAAGTGGCATTCTCTCCCGATGGACTGATGTAACGATCATCATCCAAGGAATACAACTTGGAACGATTATGGGAATACACCGCAGTAATGTTTGAGAAGAGCTTCGGAGAGAACAAGTAGTTCCAGTTGAGTGCTACATTAAAGTTTCCCCAATCCAGCTGCGACTTCGTCAAATCCTTGTCATAGATTTGGTTGGGTTGATACCCATCCGCCTTACTTTCATCATAATCATCCTTCACGTCCCAACTGTCCTTGCCGTGATAAAGACTCAAGTCTATTTTCGAACGGTCGCTGAACCGATGGGTTACCTTGGCATTCAAATCCATAAAGTAATAACCTATCGAAAGTTTCTCGTCTGGCTCAGAGAAAGCCTTGGTCAAGGGACGGGACAGCAGATCCAACCAGGAACGGCGCATACCTATATTATAAGAGGTCTTGCCTTTCCGGATAGGTCCCTCAAACTGCACACTGGCATCGAGCAGTCCGATGCGATAGGCACCATGAAACTGATTCATGTTTCCATCGGCAGTACGCACATCCACCACCGACGACAATCTTCCACCATATCGTGCAGGAAAGCCACTCTTGTAGAAATCCACGTTCTTCACCACATCGGCATTGAAACTGGAGAAAAGACCCAGCGCATGATTCGTATCATAAAGCGGAGTACCATCTATCAGATAAAGATTCTCGTCGCCATTACCACCATGCACATAGAGTCCGCTTGCCAACTCCTGTCCTTCTGCCACTCCACTCACGCGCTGCAGGGTTTTCACCACATCAGGCGAAGACATCAGGGCGAACTCGGTTTTGATATCCTTGTTCGAAAAGGAGCGCTTACCGGTTTGCGTGGTAAGAAGCGGAGAGTTCAAATCGCCATCTACCACCACCTCAGGCAATTTAGCATCAACACGGAGCGCCATATTATGATGCATATCTTTCGAGAGATTCACTTTCTCCACCTTGTCGGCATAGCCCACATACGAAAAGCGGAGTTGGTGCTCGCCCTCGGGCAGGGTAAGCGAAAAGAAACCATATTCATTGGATGTTGTACCGATGCCATCCGTCAGATCATAGATGGTGGCATTGATCAGCGATTCGCCACTCTCGTCACGGACATATCCGCTGAGAGTGTGGCGACGCTGAACCTGCTGAACTTTGTGATTGATATTCGTGTAAGATGTAGATATTTGTTGTATGGGTTTTCGCTTCAATATCACATAGTTCGCATTGATAGTATATAGAATATGAGTTTTCTCGAAAAGCACCTTCAGTGCCTTCTTCACCGAAAGATGCTGGATATCTGGTCCATGATACTTGATGTTCAAATCCCCATCAAGCGATGAATCATAAACGAAGTTGATTTTTCTGGTGCGGTGCAGCCAATCCATCTGCTGACGGATGGTGGTAGAAGTCTGAGCCTCCACCATCATCTTCGGCGTACCTGCCAACGTTGGTGTTGGCAAGGCAAGAATTGAGAGCGCAAAAATAAACTCTTTACCTTTCATAACTGTACTTTTATTCATTCTTTTATTGCTATAACGCAAGAATTACAGAATACCCCCATGGATGAAAGGTAAAATATAGCAAAAATCTGCAAGAAAATCCTCTTTCTTGCCTCGCAAGGTCTTTAAAGCCTTGGAAATCTGATGCTCCACGGTCTTTTCCGACAGGTCCAGTTCCTCGGCAATCTCCCGATAAGTCATGCCATCACGCTTGCTCATCAGGAAGATTTCCCTGCATCGTTCGGGTAATAGCTCGATAGCCGTCCACAGTTCCGCCTCCCGGAAAGAACTTTCCTGCGCCTGATTATCAGAGATTGTGCCGCTCAAATCAGAAGGAGAAATCTCCGTATCTATCGGAGACTGGCGGCGCAACCGGTCGATGCAGGCATTACGCACAGAGGTATATAAGAAAGCCTTGATGTTTTCCGGCATGATGCTCCTGCTTATCAATTTCACAAAACAATCCTGCACTACATCTTCAGCCTCATCGATATCATGCAGATAATGAGTGGCATAAAGACATAGTGGACGATAATGCTGCTGAAATATCAAGTCTATCTCTTGCATAAACCTTTTCTACCTAAACTAAACTCTTATATAACAAAATAACCCTCCAAATCCGCAAAGACTTGAAGGGTTATTTATGACCTGTTGTCCCAGGCGGATTCGAACCACCACTGACAGAACCAAAAACTGTAGTGCTACCATTACACCATAGGACAAGCAAATCGGCTACAAAGGTAGTGGAATTTTTCTCCACTACCAAATATTTTCAATACTTTTAACGATTACTTAACGGTAATCAAGAAGTAGTTCTTCTTACCTTTCTGAACCAAAAGATACTTGCCGTCAATCAGGTCATCAGCAGTGATTACCTGGTCGAAAGCTGCGAGTTTCTCCTTGTTGAGTGAAACGCCACCACCCTTAACGAGCTTGCGCATCTCGCTCTTACTTGGGAAGATCTGCATACCTTCCTGGTTGAAGAGGTCAACAGCAGTACCACCGAGCAAGTTCTTGTCGAGGTCGTAGTGAGGTACATTAGCGAAAACATCGTTCAATGTAGCCGCATCGAGCTGTGCCAAGTTCTCCTTGGTAGCCTTACCGAAGAGGATGTTGCTGGCTGCGATAGCCATATCCAAGTCCTCCTGAGAGTGAACCATCACGGTAACCTCCTCAGCCAGACGCTTCTGGAGTACACGGCGACCTGGATCCTGCTTGTGCTCCTCTACGAGGGCATCGATAGTCTCCTTATCAAGGTCGGTAAAGATCTTGATATACTTCTCAGCGTCGTCATCGCTTACGTTCAACCAGAACTGGTAGAAAGCATAAGGAGTAGTACGGTTTCGATCCAACCAGATGTTACCGCTCTCTGTCTTACCGAACTTCTTGCCGTCTGCCTTGGTAATCAATGGGCAAGTGAGGCAGAAGCACTCTGCATCGTTACCCAATGTACGGTGAATCAGCTCTGTACCGGTAGTCATGTTACCCCACTGGTCATTACCTCCCAGCTGGAGGCGCACGCCATACTTCTCATACTGATAGAGGAAGTCGTAGCCCTGAAGCAACTGATAAGTGAACTCTGTGAAAGACAAACCGTCACGAGCCTCACCATTCAAACGCTTCTGCACGCTATCCTTCGCCATCATATAGTTAACAGTAATGTGCTTACCTACCACACGAGCGAAGTCGAGGAAGGTGAAGTCCTTCATCCAGTCGTAGTTGTTTACCAACTCAGCCTTGTTAGGCTCATTACCATCAAAATCAAGGAACTTAGCCACCTGTTTTTTGATAGCTTCCTGGTTATGATAGAGAGTCTCAGAGTCGAGAAGATTACGCTCCTGGCTTTTGCCAGAAGGGTCGCCAATCATACCTGTAGCACCTCCAACGAGGAGATAAGGTTTGTGACCACAACGCTGCAAGTGACGCAACATCATGATACCGCAAAGGTGACCGATGTGCAGAGAGTCTGCAGTAGGGTCTGTTCCGAGATAGGCAGACACCATGTGGGTGTTAAGGTATTCCTCAGTACCTGGCATAATCTGCGCCAGCATACCACGCCATTTCAATTCTTCAACAAAATTTTTTGCCATCGAATGTGATTTCTTTATATATTATATAATATGTATATGGGGCCCAACGATACAGTCGGAAACTTACGGCACGGGGTCATAGCCCGAACCACCCCAAGGGTTGCATCTCAAGATACGCCATATAGCCAAAGCAAGTCCTTTGAAAGGACCATGCTTCAGAATGGCTTGTCTCGCATATTCTGAGCAAGTGGGCTGAAAGCGGCACGATGGTGGCGTATAAGGGGTTATGCACTTCTGATAGAAGATGATTGGTAGCAACAATCCCCACATCAATGCTTTTTTTATACCAAGCATTAAAGAATGCAACAACTTTCTCATAAACCAGGCTCAGCACAAGATGATTTCTTCACTCCCGTTTCATTTTGCAATTTCTCAACCAATCGCTTCATCTGCTGATGCATCTTGGCATTGATTTCAGCCGATTCATGCAATTTTCCATCTTGCCAAATGAAAGCCACAAGCAATTGTTTACCAGACAGGTCCTTCATCTGTTCTTCCAAAGCCATCTTGTTATAGCGGAAAGCCTCACGAATTTGTCGCTTCACTCTATTACGTTTAACAGCTCGCTTAAAAAAGCGTTTGGAAACACTGATCAGTACCTGCACCGACTGCTCCTGCTCTTCCTTTTTGTCTACCAGTAAATATACCATTCGTATAGGCCATGCCGTCATAGCCTTGGCATGTCCCTTAAAGAGCAAATCTATCAGCAGATGCTTGCATAGATGCTCGTTTTTTCCGAATGTGTATATTCCTTGATCCGACATATTTACAATTCTCTAATAATCTATTTATTATGACGTTTCAGATAATCCTTCAGCGCTCCTGTCATAGAAGGGAATTCCTTGGTAGGAGCCTCCAAGTCAAGGCGGAGATTTTCATCTGCCACAGTCTTGGCTGTAGCTGGTCCAAAAGCAGCCAAGGCTATATTGCCCTGTTCAAACTTAGGGAAATTCTTCTTGAGGGCCTTTACACCTGTTGGACTGAAGAAAACCATCATGTCATAGTCGAAGTTCTTTATCTCCTCTTCAGTAAAATCATTACTTACAGTACGATACATCACACACTCTGTGTGCTTCAACTTCTTCTCATCAAGCAAGTCCTTGATATCATCATTATGAACGCAGCTCAATGGAACAAGATACTTTTCGGTCTTATGACGAGCCATCTGTGCCATCAAACCGTCAATCTTACCTGTATCGCCAAAGAAAACCTTGCGCTTACGATACTGCACGTACTTCTGGATGTAGAGCGCAATCGTCTCGATGACACAAAAGTATTTCATGTCTTCAGGGATGGTAATGCGCATTTCTTTTGCCAACTTAAAATAGTTGTCTACTGCATGGCGTGAAGTAAATACCACGGCAGTATAGTCTAACAGATTAATCTTCTGCTGACGGAATTCCTTAGCTGTAAGTCCCTCAACCTTAAAGAATGGGCGGAAAACACATTCCACGCCGAATTCCTTTTCAATATCAAAATAAGGAGACTTCTCACTTGCTGGTTTGGGTTGAGAAACTAAAATCTTCTTTACCATTTTGTCTTAAAAGTTTATTTTCAGATAATGACTTATCAATACGAGTCCACCCCATAGGGCAAACAACGGTACCACTTCGAGGGCACAAAAGTACAAAAATATTTGCAAAAACACACCATTTCTTTTAAAAAAGATTAGATATGTCTTGTAAAACGATAATATTTTAACTATTCCTAGTACTACTAGCGTATAAATGACCGCCACCTGAAGCGAAAAATCAAAATACGACAGCAGCATCACCATAGGGAACAAAGCCACCCCTTCACAGGATATCAGAAAGAGGTAAGCTTTAAGCCATTGTACATTTTTTTTCTTATCAAAGAACACCCAACCCGATATGCTATAGAGGATTGCCTTCATTAGGAAATATCCTCCCACGCATCCCGCATATATACTTATCACCTGATATTGCTCGATGGTAAAAGTATCGCTGATAGAAGCCTTGGAATAGATGAAATATCCTATAGCTATCAGGAGACACGTCTGCAATACGAAGAAGAACTGGAATCTGATTTCATTGCTTGTTTCCGATATCTCAGTTGTTCCCAACGATGGGGTACGGAAAAAAGTCTTTGCCTGCCGCAGAATGAGTTGCTTGGTTTTAGCGAATGCCACACAAGCCATCACAAAACAGAGCAACAGGAGCGAGGTAATGAAATTATCTCCTGCCACCGTATAGGGTACAGGATCTCCCGCAACACCTAATCGGCCACCTTTCAGTTCTGGGTGAAACAATGAATCCTTAGAAAAGAATGATTCGCGATAATACTGTGGTAAACTGACATCACGAAAACTCTTTCCTGGTTTATGTCCTGGTAGATGCAACGTGTCGGGCATTTCGCTCCAGTGTATTTGACTAGGTTTAATGTGCGCGCGTATCATTGAATCTTGCTGAGCAGGGGTTGCATTCTTTGGCAGCCAACTCAGCACCTGTTTGGGTGTGAGTTGGCTGCCATGTTGCTTCTGCACCTGCTGCTGTTCTGCAGCCTCAAGTGCTGTTTCTGCTGTCAATATCGAATCTGCTTGTTGCACCATTCTTTATATTTATCCTTTCCTTATAGTCCGAATGCTTTCTTTATTTCGTTTACCTTGTCAAGTTTCTCCCATGTGAAAAGTTCAACCTTCATGGTCTTTGCCTCATGGTAACGGCTGGTGAAGGTTTTCTCTACTACTTCGTTCTTACGTCCCATGTGACCATAAGCAGCAGTCTCAAAGAACATTGGCTGGCGCAATTTCAATTGGCGCTCAATAGCCTTTGGACGGAGGTCGAACATCTCGGCAATCTTCTTGGCGATTTCACCATCTGTCATATTCACATGACTTCTGCCATAAGTGTTCACATAGATGCTTACAGGTTCTGCCACGCCGATAGCATAACTTACCTGTACCAACATTTCGTCTGCAACACCAGCTGCTACCATATTCTTGGCGATATAACGAGCTGCATAAGCAGCAGAACGGTCTACCTTACTAGAGTCCTTACCAGAGAAGGCACCACCACCATGAGCACCCTTACCGCCATAGGTATCTACGATAATCTTACGACCTGTAAGACCAGTATCTCCATGAGGACCACCAATAACGAACTTACCTGTTGGATTTACAAAGTATTTGATATCATCGTTGAAGAGAGCCAACACCTTATCGCTCAAGTGTGTCTTGACACGTGGAATCAAGATATTGAGCACATCCTCACGAATCTTAGCCAGCATAGCCTCATCGTCATCCTCACCATTTTCCTTCTTGATGAAATCATCATGCTGGGTAGAAACAACGATGGTATCGATGCGCTGTGGAATATTATCATCAGAGTACTCGATAGTAACCTGACTCTTGGAGTCTGGACGAAGATAAGTCATCACCTTGCCTTCCTTACGGATATCAGCAAGTACTCGCATGATGAGCTGTGCCAGGCCAAGTGATACAGGCATGTAGTTTTCGGTTTCATTAGTAGCATAACCGAACATCATACCCTGGTCACCAGCACCCTGATTCTCATCTTCCTCACGACATACGCCACGGTTGATGTCATCACTCTGCTCATGAATAGCAGTAAGAATACCGCAAGAATCACCATCGAACTGATATTCGCTCTTGGTATAACCAATCTTCTTGATGGTCTTGCGTGCTATAGTCTGCAAGTCTACGTATACATTAGAACGCACCTCGCCCATGATGACAACCTGACCAGTAGTACAAAAGGTCTCAATTGCACAGTGTGAATGGTCATCGTATGCCAGGAACTGGTCTAGCAATGCGTCTGAAATCTGATCAGATACTTTATCTGGATGCCCTTCAGAAACTGATTCTGATGAAAACAAATATGCCATATTTTCTCCTTTATTTTCTATTAATTATTGATATTCATTTATTTGCGGCTGCAAAGTTACGCATTTTTTTTCAGATTCTGCTATTTTCTATAGAAAAAACGAGCATTCTGAGGACCATGTGACTACATTTTCCTCAGAATGCCCGATTTACTTCTTGATATTACGTGGATGGTGTTTCAATATAGCTTCACGAAGGTCGGAAGTTTCTATATGAGTATAGACTTCTGTCGTCCCGATATCCTCATGTCCAAGCAAGTCCTGTATAACTCTGAGATCAGCCCCTCCCTTCAACAGAGCTGTGGCGAAACTGTGTCGCAGAGTATGCGGCGAAATCGTTTTTTTGATACCGGCATCCTGTGCTGTCTGCTTGATCATGACAAGGATCATGGTGCGTGTGAGATGGGCACCTCTACGGTTCAGGAACACATAGTCTTCTTCGCCAGGTTTTATCTTCATGAGATTCCGGTCAATATACCATAAGTTGATCTCCTTCAATGCCTTACCCGAGATAGGCACAAGTCGTTCCTTGCTTCCCTTTCCAAGAACACGGATAAACTTTTCTTCCTCAAACACATCACTTTTCTTGAGGTAAACCAACTCAGACACCCGAAGACCGCAAGAGAAGAGAGTTTCTATAATCGCCTTGTTGCGCTGTCCTTCCCATTTGGATAAGTCAATGGCACCTTCCAGGGCATCCACTTCTTCCACGGAAAGATACTCAGGCAAGTGCTGTCCTATCTGAGGAGATGGCAAGAGTTCCGTAGGATCATCCTTTATAAAACCGTCGAGTACCAGAAAGCGATAGAAAGAACGCACGCCACTCAGAATACGGGCTTGCGAACGGGCTCCTATCTTCTTATCATGCAAGCTGGCAGAAAAGGTTTCCAAATCTTCCAATCTCATTTCCAGAAGCGACTTGTCATTCTCTTCTCCATATTCTATCAGGAATTGCAGATCATGACGATATGCCTCAAGCGTATTGAGCGAGTAGCTGCGCTCCAACTTGAGGTACCTCATATAATTCCTGATAAAATCATTACCCATTTTCTTGTCTGTTTCCATTTTTATTCTTACCTTTGCATCTGAAAGCAGAGAATTGATGCTCTTTGTCTTTTCTTCATTCAAGACATCGAGTCTGCTCTCTGCCGCAAAGATACAAAAAAATATTGATTTAGAAAATAAAAATCGATTGTTTATGAAAATACAAATCATCAATGGTCCAAACCTGAACCTCTTAGGTGTTCGTGAACCAGGCATTTATGGCAGCAATTCTTTCGAGAGTTACTTACCTCAGTTAAAGGCTAAATATCCTGATGTTGAGATAGATTACTATCAGAGCAACATCGAGGGTGAGCTTATCAACAAATTACAGGAAGTGGGATTCTCTTACGATGGAGTAGTTCTCAATGCAGGTGCCTATACCCATACAAGTATTGCCTTGCAAGACTGCATCCGGAGTTTGAAATGTCCTTGCGTTGAGGTTCACATCTCCAACGTGCACAAACGTGAAGAGTTCCGCCATCATTCTTATATTTCCTGCGCTTGCCTCGGAGTCATCTGCGGTTTCGGTCTGGCTTCTTACGACCTTGCCATTGCAGGAATCATAGCCAATCAATAATATGACAGAGACAGAACTTATCGACAAATACATCTGCCAGCATATTGAGCCAGAAGGCGATTATCTATACCGTCTTTACCGGGCCACGAATATCCACACCATCCACGGCCGTATGGCAAGTGGTCACATTCAGGGTCGTCTGCTCAAGATGCTTGTACAGATGATACGTCCTGAAAATATTCTGGAAGTAGGCACTTTCAGCGGCTATAGCGCCATCTGTCTGGCGCAGGGGCTGCAGGAAGGCGGCAAGTTATACACTTTCGAAATCAACGACGAGATGGAAGATTTCACCCGTCCCTGGATAGAAGGTTCGGATGTTGCCGACAAAATAGACTTCCGCATCGGAGATGCCAATGTAGAAGCACCCAAGCTGGGAGTGATGTTCGACATGGCTTTTGTGGATGGCGACAAGCGCACCTATATTGAGACATACGAAATGGTGATGAAGATTCTGAACCCTGGCGGATATATCCTTGCAGATAACACATTATGGGATGGACATGTTATTGACCCTGCCTACGACCGTGACCATCAGACCAAGGGCATCCGTGCCTTCAACGACCTGATTGCCAACGACCCCCGTGTAGAAGTGGTGATTCTGCCGCTGCGCGATGGTTTGACACTCATCAGAAAAAATAAGAATAAAAAAGAAGAGGGGGTGTCATAAATATCTTGCTTAGGGTATAGATAAGGCACGGATTACATGGATTTATGCTGCTAATGTAAGTAAAGCGATTATCATCTCATAAAAAATCCGTGTAATCCGTGCCTAAAAACAGCAAAGGACAAAATTTCTTTCTATTAACTCAAAAGTCTTTTACTCAATGCCCGTACCGGATACCATACGGCAAGCCATCCCACGGCGATGACCGTAACAAAGATGATAGCCACATCTGTATAATGTACGCTGACCGGATAAGCATCCACGATAAACGAGCCTTCCGATTCACCCAGGCGAACGAAACCATACTGCTGCTGTAAGAGACAAAGCAACAATCCCAATCCGATACCTATCACGGCACCAATCACGGCAATCATACGTCCTTCGAAAAGGAAGACTCTCGTAATCTGCTTATCATTGGCACCCAGATTCCTCAACGTCACCACATCATTCTTCTTGTCAATGATGAGCATCGACAACGAGCCGATGATATTGAAGCAAGCCACCACCAGGATAAAGGTCAGGAAGATATATGCCATCAATTTTTCTATCGACATAATCTTAAAAGTATCTTCCTGCTGTTCAAAGCGGTCGAGCACCTTATACTTGGTACCGGCTATCTTCTGCATCTCTGCCTTGACGGCATTCAAATCGCTTCCTTCCTTCAAACGGATTTCCAGATCGGAGAGCATTCCTTGCTGTCCGAAGAGATTGCGTGCGAAGGCTATGGAGGTTACGATGTAGTTCTTGTCATATTTCGACTGCCTTACCGAGAAAAGCACACCAGGCGAATTGAGCGAATCGGCAACAAAGCCCTCTCCAGGATTCGACAAATCCAACTGTCCTTCTTTCTTTGGAGCATAAATCTTGAGATAACCATCCCATTGAGCTCCGATACCCATGGTTTGCGCCAGCCTGATACCCAGGATACCATACTCCAGGTTTGCCGCATGAAGAGAGTAAGTGCCGTCTCCATACAAGATATCAGTAATGTGCGACAACTCTGAGAAGTTATCTTCCACACCCTTAATCTTAACCATAGCCTGCTTGCCCTGATAGATAGCCAACGCCTGATCCTCTACGGTTTCCGTAGCCACATCCACTTCTGGCAGCAAGCGAATCTGGGTTAGAATGGGATCATCAGAAGGGGCTGTCTTTCCCTCCACAGGCACAACCTTGAGCTGTGGGTCAAAACTCGTAAAGAGCGATGCCACCAGGTCATGAAAACCGTTAAACACGCTCAATACAATAACCAAAGCCATCGTAGCCACAGCCACACCAATCACAGAGATAGAACTGATCACGTTGATAACGTGTGTGCTCTTCTTTGAGAAAAGATACCTACGAGCTATAAAGAATGGAAAATTCATTTGTCTTTTTACCTTTTTACTTCTTTACTCTTTTACTTTTTCAAGAGTTCGTCGATATGCTCCAGATAGTCCAGACTATCATCCAGAAAGAAACGGAGCTCAGGAATGATACGCAACTGGTTTCTCACCTTTCTACCCAAGTCGAAACGGATAGTCTTCTCGTTGGCATTGATATTCTTCAATATCTCCTCACCCTTCTCTGATGGGAACACACTGAGGTAAGCAGTACAGATGCTGAGATCCGGACTTACTCTTACCTTTGTAACACTTACCATCACACCGTGCATCATGCGGGTCTGTGACTGGAAAATAAGACTCAACTCCTTCTGGAGAAGTCTTGATATACGGTTTTGTCTTGTTTCTTGCATAATTCTTAACTATTAATTATAAATTATTCCAGGTCTACGTGGGTAGCATTTACCTGCTCATGCAGGAAGATCATCGCAGACTCTTTAAATTTTTCCTCACTTTCTGTAGTCAGATACTGGCAGGTTCCACCCTTCGTAACCATCTGTTCCATGTTTGGATGGCGTTTCAGATAATCCTTCAGGCTGTTTGCTACATACTGTCCCTGCGGCACAACCCTCACCCCGTCAGGAATATTCTTCACGATGCTGCTCATGAGCAGCGGATAATGGGTACAACCCAGAATGATGGTATCAATATCAGCATCCTTGCGCATCAACTGATCGATGCGTTTCTTGACGAAGTAATCAGCACCAGGGCTATCCGCTTCATTAGCTTCTACGATGGCAGCCCACAGAGGACAAGCCACACCATTTACCTCTATGTCTGGCCACAACTTACCTATTTCCATCTTGTAGCTCTCACTCTTGATGGTACCTTCCGTGGCAAGAATACCCACATGCCGGCTCTTGGTGAGTTCGCCAATCACCTCGGCAGTTGGTCGGATAATACCCAGCACGCGACGATCCGGATCCAATTCCGGAATATCCCTCTGCTGGATGGAACGCAGGGCTTTAGCCGATGCCGTATTGCAACCCAGGATAACCAGATGACAACCCATTGAGAACAGCTTGATAACCGCCTGGCGGGTAAATTTGTATACAACCTCGAAGGAACGGGAACCGTAAGGGGCACGGGCATTATCGCCCAAGTACATATAGTCATACTGTGGCAAGAGCTGGCGCAATCCATGCAGGATGGTAAGACCGCCATAGCCCGAATCGAAGATACCGATAGGTCCCGGATTAGATGGTAACATCATTTAATTTTCTCCTTTAGTGCTTCTGTAATATCCACACCCATCTCAGCACTCAGATAAGGAGTGGCATTGTTATCGGTATTGAGAATGAAAGCAAATCCGTTCTCCTTACCTATCTGCTGTAAGGCAGCATTCATCTTTGCCTTTAATGGAGCATAAGCCTCCTCCTCTGCCTTTTTCAGAAGACGGGCAGCCTCAGCCTTGAAGGCAATATTCTTCTCCATCAACTCACGCAGCTCAGCCTGTCTTTTCTCAAAGATAGACTTGGCATAAGAGCGCTGGCCATCAAGAAATTCCTCATACTTGCTGTTAAACTCGGTCTCAACACGCTTGGTTTCTTCATCGTATTTGCCACGGAGTTCGTCCATATTATGCTTGGCTATGGCATAGCCAGGCATGGTATGAAAAACCTGCTCAAAACTGAAGTAGCCAAATCGCAATACCGGCTGGGCAGCAGTAGTTGCCTGTTGTGCTCCCACCGCTGGATTCTGCTGGGCAGAAGCCGAGAGTGCAAAGAGAGCGAAAGCCAAAAATAAGAGATTCTTTTTCATGATGCGTGATACCTTATTATATTATATATGAATATACTGGATGATAAATAAGGGCAGGCACTTGTGCCTGCCCTCAGCTTACTATCGAATGAACCGATTGATTACTTAATCTTAGCCTGAACCTCCTTGGTTACATCAACCACGTTGGTACCTGTATAAACAGCAGAACCTTCCTCGAAGATGTAAGTATAGTTACCAGCCTTACCTACTGCCTCGATAGCAGTACGAACCTTAGCTACGATAGGCTGCATGAGTTCGCTGCTCTTCTTCTGCAACTCCTGCTGACCATCCTGGTAAGCCTGCTGAATCTTCTGCTGAAGACCCTGCAATTCAGTTTCCTTCTGCTGCTTAGCAGTAGCGTTCATGGTGCTGGCACCCTTCTGGTACTCGTCAGCCTTGCGCTGGAACTCGTCCTGCATAGCCTTGAGGTCGTTCTCCTTCTGCTTCTGGAGAGCTTCCATCTCGCCGTTAGCCTTAGCAACATCTGGCAAAGACTGCATGATCTGCTGTGTATTTACCTTGCCAAACTTCTGTGCCATCATTGTCATTGGTGCACAAAGCATCAACATTAAAATAAGCTTTTTCATTGTTTTATTTCTTTTTGATTATTAATTCTAATTCATGTTCCCATGCCGCCTTGCAAGCGCCATACGTTCACTATCGGCTGCAAATTTACAATTATTATTTGGAATAACCTAATTTTTGGAGCACTTCGTTGCTAATATCTACCTTTGGCGAAGCAAAAATGATACCATTGTTGCTGGCACGGTCTATTACCAGTGTATAACCACGCAAATCTGAGATTTCCTTGACGGCATTATAAATCTCTTCCTGGATAGGTCCCATCAATGCCTCACGCTTTTTATAGAGCTCGCCTTCAGCCCCGAAATATTTCTTTTTCAGGTCGCTTGCCTCTTTCTCTTTCTGCATGATGGCATCCTGCTTAGCCTTCTTCTGCTCCTGTGAGAGGAAGACCACTTCGTTCTGGTAGTTTTTGTACAGAGTGCTAGCCTCCGTATTCAGGGCTTCTACCTCAGCCTGCCAAAGAAGACTAGCCTGGTTCAACTGCTCGTTGGCACGCTCATAAGCTGGAATATTCTTCAGGATATATTCCATATCTACCAATGCGTATTTCTGCGCATGTGCTGAGATGGCTGCTACAGCCATCATCAGCATCAATACTATTTTCTTCATAAGATTTATCTTTAGAATTCCTGACCCAAGATGAAGTGGAACTGGCTTCCACCCTTCTTATACTGGCTTCCGTTCCAAACCTTGTCGAAACCGTATGCCCAGTCGATACCCATCAAACCTACCATTGGCAGGAAGATACGAACACCCACACCGGCACTACGCTTCATGCTGAATGGGTTGAAGTCCTTGGTATCATACCAGGCGTTACCAGCCTCAACAAAGGTCAAACCATAAATGGTGGTATTACCCAGGAGGAATGGATAACGGAGCTCCAGTGAGAAGCGGTCGTAGGCATAAGCATAGTAACCTGTGCTGCGGCCGTATGATACAGAACCGTTCTCATAACCACGGAGACCGATAGTTTCCTCACCATAATATGATGAATAACCGCTCATACCGTCACCACCCACATAATAGGTCTCGAATGGACTCTTCTTGTACTTGTTGTAAGCACCGAGCAAACCGAGTTCTACACGGGTCATCAATACGAAGCACTTCTGCCCCTCTGTGAGTGCTGTATAAGTCTTAGACTTGAACTTCCACTTGTGATACTCAATCCAGCGATACTTCTCCTGCTGCTCCATTGAATAGGTGGCAGACTGAGAGTTGTTTGCCAGATTCTTGTAGTCCTTGTTGTCGAACGCACTCCATGGTGGAGTAAGGTTGACGCTTGCCTCGAACTCAGAACCTGTACGTGGGAAGAGCTGGTTGTCGGTTGATGTACGGTTCAATGCGATGGTCAAGTTCAAGTTGTTCGCATTACCGTTGGTCATCAACATATAGCTCCAGTTCTTCATCATGTAGCGCTGGTAAGCCAACTGTACAGACAAGGTGAAGTAATCATCCGGCCAACGGAGGCGCTTACCCCAACCGAGGCTCACACCCACCATCTGGATATACTTGTCTGGATCGTAATAGTTCTCGTAGTTATTATAGTAACTGGAACCATAACCATACATATAGCTGTAATAGTTGTTCATGTAAGCACTATTGTAATAGTTGCTTGACACGTCTGTACTCTTACTGTAGTATGCACCTACGCTGAACTGGATAGGACGCTTGCCACCAAACCAGTTGGTAGAGTAGCTTACGTTGTAGCTCTGATAGTAGGTACCGTTGGTCTGTGCACCGATACTCAGCACCTCACCGTCACCTATAGGCATGATACCACGGTGCTCCTTGTTCTTGTTGAAGAGGTTTGCCATGGAGAAGTTGTTGAGCTTCAAGCCCACACGTCCGATGACACCCGTCTGACCCCAACCGAGCGAGAACTCAATCTGGTCGTTACTCTTCTGCTCCAGGTCCCAGTTTACATCCACCGTACCATCTTCAGGATTAGGCCTTACATCCGGGTTAACCTTCTCAGGATCAAAGTGTCCCATGGAAGCCAACTCACGTGCCGAACGCAGCAGGGCATCCTTAGAGAAGAGGTCACCTGGCTTGGTACGGAGCTCTCGGCGTACTACGTTCTCATAGAGACGGGTATTACCGTTGATACGTACATGGCTCAGATAAGCCTGAGGTCCCTCTGTCACGCGCATCTCCAGGTCGATGGAATCTCCGTCGATATTGATTTCGGCAGGATTGATGTTAGAGAACACGTAACCATTGTTATAATAGAGGTTGGAAACCGCATCATCGTCCTCATTGAGTCGCTTTTTCAGCAACTTCTGGTTATATACATCACCCTTCTTCATACCCAGAATGCGATCCAGGTCGAAGGTATTGTATACGGTATTACCCGACCATGTGATATTTCTCAGATAATATCTCTTGCCTTCAGCCACCTTGACGTATACATTTACATGCTTGTCATCAAAGTTGCTCACGCTGTCTTCCAGAATCTGTGCATCGCGATAACCGTACTCGTAGTATTTCTCGATCAGTTTCTCCTTATCTTCCTTCCAACGCTCAGGTGTAAACTTCTTGGATTTGAAGAAAGTGGCAAACTTACCAGCCTCATGAGTCTTGGCAAAGGCACCCTTGGAGAAGAGTCCACCCTTGATCTTCCTGTCGCTCAGCTGCTCGTTACCGTCGATGGTAATCTCGTGTACCTTGATCTTTTCCTTCTTGTCTACTATCACATCAAGGATTACCTGTCCCTTGTTTGCCACGTCATCACGCTGGTTAATCTGGATGTCGGCGTTCTTGAAACCCTTGTCGTCGAAGTATTTCTTGGCAAGAATCTTGGCACGGTCCAGCATGTTAGGAGTAACCTGCGTACCCTTCACCATGCCGAGTTTCTGCTCCATGTCTTCACGTTCGCTCTTCTTCAAACCGATGTAATTGATGTTTGAGATACGAGGGCGAACAGCCAGATAGATGTGGAGATAGAGTTTCTCACCCACGATAGAGTCGGCAGCAATAGCAACCTTCGAGAAGAGTCCATGCTTCCAGTAACGCTTGACAGCAGTAGTGATGTCGTCTCCAGGTACAGTAATCTCATCTCCTACTGTAAGTCCGGAGATACCAGTCAGCACATAGTCTTCGTATCCTTCCACACCTGATACATTGATGCCACCCAGTTTCAGCGTACGGGGTGTACCAGCATAAGAGATGTCGGGATTAACGATCTTATCTTGTGCCTGAATCTGCATACTTGCCATAACGCCTAGCAGCAGGATGAAAATCTTTCTTAGCTTGTTCATTTATACCTTATTATATATAATGTATTTTCGTTTCTTATATTGGGGGTTGTTTTTTTACTTTTCTTCCTCTGCCTCTACCTGAGCCTCAGTCTTGCCAAAGCGACGCTGGCGAGCCTGGTAACTCGCAATAGCCTTGTGCAGGCACTCCTCGTTGAAGTCTGGCCAGTAAGTATCGCAGAAATACAACTCTGAATATGCAATCTGCCACAACAGATAGTTGCTGATACGCAACTCGCCACCTGTACGGATCAGGAGGTCTGGGTCTGGCATGAAGTTGGTCTCCAGATGCTTCTCAAAGTTCTCCTCGGTCAGCATCTTCTCCACTTCCTCATAGCTGGTGCCCTTCTCCATGGCTTCCTTCACGGTTTCCTTCATCGCCTTCATGATTTCCCATCGTGAAGAATAGCTCAGGGCTACCACCATGGTCATGGCATCATTCTTGGCAGTATGATCCATTGTTTCCTGCAACTTATCCTGCACCGCCTGTGGCAATCGCTTCATATCGCCTATCACCTGGAAACGTACATTGTTCTTCATGAAGATTTCATCTTCCAGTGAAGACAGTACCAGTCCCATCAAGGCAGAAATCTCGTCGGCAGGACGGTTCCAGTTTTCGGTAGAGAAGGTATAGAGGGTAAGGAATTTCACACCCAAGCGAGTACATTCTGAGGTAATGCAACGCACTGCGTCCACTCCTGCCTGATGACCATAACTGCGGTTCTTGCCTCTTTCTGTTGCCCAGCGTCCATTGCCGTCCATGATGATGGCGATGTGCTCAGGTATTCTGTTCATATCCAAGTTGTCCATATTAATCTTCTTTATTACAAGTTCTACATTTTGCATTGAAACTATAGGTCAGCGACACCTGCAGCGTTGAGTAGCAGTCGGTATTCTTGAAAGCTCCGCTACTGCTTACCCAGTAAGGGTCTTTCACCCCATCCAGCTCATCGCTCAGCGAGAAATGGATGGTCCAATCCAGTCCTACGTTCAGTCGTTCACTTACTTTATATTTTGCGCCTATACCCAGGGGGATATTGGCGGTAAACACATTCTTTTCGCTTCCCGTCGCATAGGTGGCTCCCAGACCACCAAAGATGAACGGCACCAGCGGCTTGGCTCCCCGATAATCTCTACCCGTACCGTATGGCCAGAAGTTATACTCGAACACGAAGCTGGCATCTACCAGCGTATTGTTAAACGAGTAAGGCTGCCCGGCATAGTCAGGGAAATAAGAATCCACATTGTCAGAAGATCCTTTTATCTTGCCAAAGCCAATATTCAGCCGCAGATCTTTGTATGGGTCGATATTATATCGTCCCACAACGGCAGCCATCGGCTGCATATTCTTGAAAATGCTGCCATTAAAGTCGCCCTCATACGCCATAGTACCTATGCCCGCACCTATCTCCAATCGATATTGCGGGTCATCCTGCGCTTGCGCCTTCTGAACGGGAAGCAAGCTGATGAGAAGCAACAGGCTGCATAAGTTACGAATCATGACTACATTTCAGTTATTCAAAAATAGTCTGGTCCTTGCGCCAGCCATCACGATTGAAGCGGCCTTTCCAGACATTACCACCACGAATCAGCCAATAGTAATTGTTGGCATCACGACAGAAACCGATGCTGCTGTTAACGTTAAAGGTAAAGGCTGCAGGCAGAGTAACCAGAGAGTCAACCTTCCAGCTAATTCCGTTATCCTTGCTCTTATACCATTTGCCATTGCTGCCCACAGCAACAAAGCCTGTATCTGCTGCACAGGTCAATACCTGATCCATCATCGGCATCTTGTATGGCTGATGGCTGTCGAGTTCGAAGTAATTCCACTCATTGTCAGCAGCATCAGCATCATTGTCTACTACGTGGTTCCAGATAGTAGCGATAGAGTCGCCATAACTCTTGTCACGAGTACCCATCAGCATGAGATATTCCACGTTCTTGGCAGAGCGAATGCTGGTAGAGCACATAGAGAGATTATTTGTTGGCAGATAATCAACGCTCTTGTCAAGCGCCAAAGCAGTCCAGCTGGCACCCTGATTCTTTGAAACAGAGATACCGGCAGCAGTATAGGCATAAAGGTTCTTGCTGCTGGCGCCTACCATCAGTTTGAGAGAAGCATCGCTTCCCTTCTCCTGCCAGTTGCAGCCATCTGCAGAAGCATATACCTTTCCGTCTGACAAGATATAGAGGTTATTACCCATAGCCACCGCATTCTGATAGTCATCCGCACCGAAAGCGATATTGGCGGTAATCTCCTGCCATCCCATACCATCGGTATTGGCAGTCTTGTAAATCTTCAATCCCTCAGCATTCTTGCCGAATACATAGATA
The DNA here is from genome assembly GCF_050313615.1 of Prevotella sp. SGI.167. NCBI lineage: Bacteria > Pseudomonadati > Bacteroidota > Bacteroidia > Bacteroidales > Prevotellaceae > Prevotella > Prevotella sp. SGI.167. Next base: position 100,945 of record NZ_JBNPLT010000005.1, read on the forward strand.
TTGCTGCCCAGCGAAACCATCTTCAGATGGCTGAGCTGAGAGAGCACAGTATTCTGCTGAGCCTTCTCCTGCCAGTTGAACACATCACCCTTTTCCTGATGGATGTTTACCTTCACGGTATATGTAGCATAGGCAGTGAAGTCGTTGTTGTAAACACGGATGAGTCTTGGCTTGGAGAAATTGATAGAGTCTGTGCTGGAATAAGTGATAAGCGAATCAGTCTTATCAATATCCTGCAACACGACAAGGCTACTATTCTTGCTTGTAATAGTAGCCAGCATAGCCGAATCCCTCACACCGCATGGTAAGGAATCGACATTATAGATCTGGCGTGTAGCCTGATCAATATAAAATTTATAATTAGCGCCTGCCACAACAGCTTTATACAAGGAATCCTTGGTACCATCCTTTGTCTTGCCCCACTGATCGAGTGATCCCAGAGAAAACGCCGTAATAGCAGTATCATGTGTATATTCTACATTTAAATCATCGTCGCTGCTCAAACATGAAGAGAGCGATAAAGTAGCTGCCAGCAGCACTACGAAAGCTAAAAACTTCCTTTTCATTCTATCCAATTTTTCTTTTTAGCTGCAAATTTACAGAGAATTCTTCAAAAACTCGCCCTTTTCTCCTTATTATTATGCAAATTATTCATTTTAGGCGCATTTTTTAAGTTTTTTAGTGATTTAGAAGATTAAAAACGAAGAAATCCCGCTTCTCTTGCGAGAAAACGGGATTCCATATTGAGTATGAATTCGAAGAGTCGAATTAGAGCTGTGGACCAGCAGCAACGAGAGCCTTACCAGCCTCATTGTTTGTATACTTAGCGAAGTTCTTGATGAAACGAGCAGCCAAATCCTTAGCCTTCTCCTCCCACTGAGAAGCCTCAGCGTATGTATCGCGTGGATCCAAAATCTCAGTAGCTACACCTGGCAACTCTGTTGGAACCTTGAAGTCGAACATAGGGATCTGCTTTGTTGGAGCCTTGTCGATGTCACCGTTCAAGATAGCGTCGATGATACCACGTGTATCGCGGATAGAGATACGCTTGCCAGTACCATTCCAACCTGTGTTAACAAGGTATGCCTTAGCATTGTTCTTGTTCATCTTCTTAACCAACTCCTGAGCGTACTTTGTTGGGTGCAACTCCAAGAATGCCTGACCGAAGCAAGCAGAGAATGTTGGAGTAGGCTCTGTGATACCGCGCTCTGTACCAGCCAACTTAGCTGTGAAACCAGAGAGGAAGTAGTACTGTGTCTGCTCTGGAGTCAGGATAGATACTGGTGGCAATACACCGAAAGCATCAGCTGAAAGGAAGATAACCTGCTTAGCAGCTGGAGCAGAAGAACCTGGCTGGATGTTGTTGATGTGGAAGATTGGGTAAGAAACACGAGTGTTCTCTGTTACGCTCTTATCAGCGAAGTCAATCTTACCATCAGCAGCTACAGTTACGTTCTCGAGGAGAGCGTTGCGCTTGATAGCGTTGTAGATATCTGGCTCAGACTCCTTGTCAAGGTTGATAACCTTAGCGTAGCAACCACCTTCGAAGTTGAATACACCATTGTCATCCCATCCGTGCTCATCGTCACCGATCAACTTACGCTTAGGGTCTGTTGACAATGTAGTCTTACCTGTACCAGAAAGACCGAAGAAGATAGCTGTATTCTCACCGTTCATATCGCAGTTAGCAGAGCAGTGCATAGAAGCCATACCCTTCAATGGCAAGAAGTAGTTCATCATAGAGAACATACCCTTCTTCATCTCACCACCATACCATGTGTTGATGATAACCTGCTCCTTAGATGTTACGTTGAAAGCAACGCAAGTCTCAGAGTTCAAGCCGAGCTCCTTGTAGTTCTCTACCTTAGCCTTAGAAGCGTTGTAAACAACGAAGTCTGGCTCGAAAGCCTCAAGCTCCTCAGCTGTAGGACGGATGAACATGTTTGTTACGAAGTGAGCCTGCCAAGCAACCTCAACGATGAAACGAACAGCCATACGTGTATCCTTGTTAGCACCGCAGAAACCATCTACTACATAGAGGTTCTTGTTGCAGAGCTCCTTAACAGCGAGATCCTTAACAGTACCCCAAACCTGCTCTGACATTGGGTGGTTATCGTTCTTGTACTCATCAGTTGTCCACCATACAGTGTCCTTAGAGTTCTCGTCCATTACGATGTACTTATCCTTAGGTGAGCGACCAGTGTAGATACCTGTCATAACGTTAACTGCACCTAACTCTGTCTGCTGACCTACCTCGTAACCCTCGAGACCAGCCTTTGTCTCCTCCTCGAACAACTGCTCGTAAGAAGGATTGTGAGCAATTACTGTAGCACCAGTAATGCCGTACTTTGTCAAATCTAACTTTGCCATTTTTTTAAATGTATTTAAGTTGTGAAATATTTATTCTGAAACTTATCTTTTTTTTATTTTGGATTCTCTAACGAACCCCTTTTTCCTAAAACCGCCGCAAAGTTACGAAAAATATGTTTTATAACAAAGATTCTCGCATATAAATAATGTATTTTAAAATCTTTTTTGGTTAAAGAAATTAAAATCGCTCCATTTCGTCTATAATTTGCCACGTTGACTTTGCAAATATTCGTTGCTGTTCAGCATCCGGAATCCCCATCTTTTTGTGCCAACCCACCTATTTAATATATATAGCTTCAGAAAACGAGGAAAAAAGTTGCCCAAACATTTTGTAGTTTCCATGATTTGCATTATCTTTGCATAAGATAAAAACAACAGAATAAAAATACTACAACTTATGAAAATAAATAATCTGAGCGAGCACAATTGCATCATCAACCGCTATCTGGCAGAGATGCGCGACTGTGATTATCAAAAGAACCGGCTCCTCTTCCGCAACAACATCAAGAGAATCGGTGAGTATGAGGCTTTCGAGATTTCAAAGACTCTGAATTACGAGAACAGAGACGTGACTACCCCGCTCGGTGTAGCCCAGGTTAATTTCCCTACAGACAAGATTGTCATCGGTACTATCTTCCGTGCCGGACTTCCTTTCCACGAGGGTTTCCTCAACATCTTCGACCATTCAGGCAATGCCTTTGTGAGCGCTTATCGCGAGTATACCAACAAGGAGCATACTGAGGTAGGCGTACATATCGAATACCTCGCCACACCTGATCTTACGGATAAGGTGCTCATCATCGCCGACCCTATGCTGGCTACAGGCATCAGCATGGAGTTGGGCATGAAGGCGTTCCTTACCAAGGGAAATCCTAAGCATATCCACGTGGCTTGCGTCCTTGCCGCTCCAGAAGGAATCGAGCATGTCAAGAAGACCTTCCCTGAGGATAAGACAACCATCTGGTGTGCATCTATCGATGAGGGACTGAACGAGCATAAATACATCGTACCAGGCTTCGGTGATGCGGGCGACCTCTGCTACGGAAGCAAGCTCTAAAGCGAAAAGTGGCTGTATAGAAAGCCACTTTCCTTTTTACTCTTCACTCTTCACATCTCGGCGTTAACCCATTAAATATCAACACATTAAACAGGTGAAGAGTCAGATCTCACTCTTCACCACTCTTCACCACTCTTCACCTTATGCAAGGTATAAACGCGGAGCCGCTTACTTATCACGAAGCTCAGCCATCATTGAAGACAGATATTGGTCATCATAGATGACTAAACATAGTGTAAATAAAAGGGGTTACACCCTCAAAAAGAATCAGGTGAAGAGTGGTGAAAAGTGGTGAAGAGTCGGGTTTGCCTCTTCACGCACAAAACCCATTGTATATCAACCACTTACGCCCAAGATGTGAAGAGTGAAGAGTAAAAGCGAAAGTAGCGTTTTATTCGCAGGAATACGATGCGGCAACGCTTGCCTTCAAAATTTCCTCACGACATAAAAAATTACGCCCGGCAATGGCACAATATTGCCCCAGCCGAGGGCAATATTGTGCCATAACCAGGCAAAATGTGGAATGAGGCTTACTTCATTTCGAAAAGACGCCTTTTCCTTTCCCCAAGACGCCTTTTCCTTTCTCCAACCGCCTAATAATGGAAAGAACTTCCGCCTAGAAATTCTCGCAATAGGGAAGTTGGAGGAAGATTATTGTAAGGGATTCCCTTGAAATACTTCAGGAATTTCAGCAGTCTGTAAGCTTCCGCATATTCCTCGCAGTTTTCCGGAACCTGCTGCAGCAATGGTTCTGCCTGCATCTTGAGCACGGACAGTTCATAGAGCATCGCCGTATTCAGCATCGCATCAGCATTCTCCTGGAACGGGAATATCCATTTGTTCTCGCCAGCTCTTACCGATGGCCAGCGGTGAATGGTCTCCTGAGCCGATACACCTCTATATTTATAGTCGCGGATGATGCGGCGCAGCAGACGGTTGTCGGTTGTCGGAATATAATTATGATTATCCAGCAGGATGGTAGTCAATGCCGAAGCATACACGCGGTAAATCTGCTCTTCCGGAATATGAGCCGTCAGCTCTGGGTTCAGGGCGTGGATTCCCTCTACCACCAGCACATTGCTAGGCTCCAGCTTCAGTTTCTTTCCGCTCTTGATACTCTTGCCTGAAGGAAAATCATATTTCGGCAAATCCACCTCCTCACCACGGAAGAGGGCATTGAACTGGTCGTTGAGCAAATCGAGATTCAACGCATAGATGCTCTCAAAATCATATTCTCCATTCTCATCCTTCGGAGTCTTATCCCTGTCCACGAAATAATCATCGAGCGAAATCTGCAACGGTTTCAGTCCGTTTACGGCAAGCTGAATGCTCAGGCGCTTGCAGGATGTTGTCTTACCGGAAGACGAAGGACCAGCAAGAAGCACGAGCTTCACACCCTTGCGCTGGGCAATATCCTCAGCAATCTTAGCCAGCTTCTTCTCCTGCAGTGCCTCGCTGATATTGATGATGTCGGTAGCATGACCGGCTTCGATAGCCTGATTGAAGTCGCCCACGGTTCTGATACCCAGGATTTCCTGCCAGCGATGATGCTCCTTGAAGATGTCGAACATCTTGTCCTGCCGGGTCATCTCGCCCAGCTCGTCCGGATTCTTGAGCGAAGGAATGCGCAGGAGCATGCCGTCATAATATTTCTCCAAGCCGAAGAGATAGAGCTGGGAGGTATTGGTGAGCAATGTTCCGTAATAATAATCCACGTATTCACCTATTTTATAATAGGTAGTATAGATAGAGCCCGAAGTCTTGAGCAGTTTTACTTTTTCCACATCTCCCTTCTCCTGAAACAGGGTGATGGCATCTTCCGTAGGAACGGTGAACCGGCGAATAGGCATCCGGGCATCGATAATCTCCTGCATGCGGCAGCGGATGATATTCACATCCTCATCCACAACCGGCCGACCGAGACGGATATCCACATAAAAGCCGTTGGAAACCGGAATATCAATCACCACATCTGTAGCCGGATAGATATCCTGCACCGCCTTGCAGAGTACGAAGAAGAGGGTGCGGGTATAGGCACGGGAACCTGACGCAGTTGTCATATCCAGAAATTCTACATCCTTACTGTTATATACACGATAATGCATGCCCTCAACCTTATTATTTACCCTTGCAGACACCGGTCCGTGGGTCATTTTGAGGTCAAATGAAGAAAAAACATCAAAAAGTGTGCTTCCAATTTCGACTTTCTGAGTTTTTTTATTATTTTTGCAACGGATTTGAATTACTTGTTTCATTTGCATTAAAAAGATGTTACAAAGTTACACAATCTACTGCCCGTCCAGCCCTTCCTAAAAGCTGTTCCGGGTCATCAACCTACTCCCCGGAGAGGAGCACGCTTACAGAGCGTAAAGTTACGAAGAAATTCGGATACTTCTTGTTTTTGACAACATTAATTAAGTTATAATATGTCTATTTGGATATTTTTCAGGCTTATTGGAGCACTCGCCCTACTTATGTTTGGTATGAAGACCATGAGCGACAGTTTGCAGAAGATGGCTGGACCTCAGCTCCGCCATGTGTTAGGAACGATGACCACCAATCGTGTGACGGGCATCCTCTCGGGTACGCTCATCACAGCTGCGGTGCAGTCATCTACGGCTACAACGGTGATGACGGTATCATTCGTCAACGCAGGTCTCCTTACCCTCGCCCAGGCTATTTCGGTCATCATGGGTGCCAATATCGGAACCACGCTTACCGCCTGGATCATGAGTGCCGGCTTCTCGTTCAACATCACCGACTTTGTATGGCCTGCATTCTTCATTGCCATTATCCTGATTTACAGTAAGAAGCGCAAGATTATCGGCGACTTCATCTTTGGTATATCCTTTATGTTCCTTGGTTTGGGTACTCTTCGCCAAACCGGTATTGATATGGACCTGGCTCATAACCAGCCAGTTCTGGAGTTCTTCTCCAGCTTCGACCCTCACAGCTTCCAGACCACCATCACCTTCCTGCTCATAGGTAGTATCCTGACCATGTGTGTGCAGAGTTCGGCTGCCGTCATGGCGATTACGATGATTCTCTGTTCCACCGGCGTACTGCCTATCTATCAAGGTATTGCGCTCGTAATGGGTGAGAATATCGGTACCACCGTAACTTCCAACGTGGCAGCACTCACCGCCAACACGCAGGCACGAAGAGCGGCGATGGCGCACATGGTGTTCAACATCTTCGGTGTGCTGTGGATACTCTGCGTGTTCCGTCCGTTCATCCACCTGGTTTGCGGTTGGGTAGGTTTCGACGATGCCATGGAGAAGAGCGATCCTCATTTCGTTGCCAACGCAGCCAAGCTCTCCTTCGTGCTTGCCGCCTTCCATACCACGTTCAATCTCTCCAACACCTTTATCCTGGTATGGTTTGTCCCACAGATAGAGAAGCTGGTATGCAAGATTATCCGTCCTAAGAAGAATGCCGAAGAGGACGACTTCCGTCTGCGCTTCATCCAGAGTGGTATCATGAAGACTCCGGAAATCTCCGTTCTGGAGGCTCAGAAGGAAATCCACAGTTTTGCCGAGCGCATCCAGCGCATGTTCGGCATGGTGAAGGAGCTCCTGGGAGAAACCAATGAAGACAAGTTCGTAAAACTCTACACCCGCATCGAGAAATACGAGGGTATCTCTGACAACATGGAGATTGAGATTGCCAAGTATCTCGACCAGGTGAGCGATTCTCATCTTTCTGACGAGACCAAGGCAAAGATTCGTGCCATGCTCCGTGAGATTTCTGAAATCGAGAGTATCGGTGACAGCTGTTTCAACATCGCCCGCACGCTCAACCGCCGTTTCAAAGGCAAGGAAGACTTCATCACTTCGCAGTATGAGCACATGCACCAGATGATGGAGCTTACCGACAACGCCCTCACCCAGATGAACATCACTCTCGTAGGTCACAAGGGGGACAACGATGCCAACCTCTCTTTCAACATCGAGAATGAGATCAACAACTATCGCAACCAGTTGAAGAGCCAGAACATCAACGATGTAAACAACCATCTCTACACCTACGCCATCGGTACGATGTATATGGACATCATCCAGGAATGCGAGAAGCTCGGCGACTACGTGGTGAACGTAGTGGAGGCCCGCATGGGTGTAAGACAGCATGAGGCATAACACCTCTTTATATATATCAGAAAAAGAGGGTGTGTCATAAGTCCATGATACACCCTTTTTTACTTCTGTATAGTTCCCCGCACTTCACGGGAAACGACAAGGGTCTATATGCCACGATGAAAAGGTGGCGTATAGACCCTTGATTATATGGTGAAAGAACCGTACAGTTTATCCTTCAAGAACTTTCCACTTGATGCCTCCATTCTGTCCTGCCACATAGTTGCAGAGAGGAATGCCGGGATGGGTCAGGTTGGAAAGATAAAGAGGCTCATCAGCCACAAACTGGTGGCAGGTAAACGTATCCCCGGCAGCCAGTTTGCTGTTCAGCGATTCCATCACCTTGAAATTGTCATTTCCCAGATACTTGATGGTAAGAATACGGCCGGGCTGCCAGGTCAGTCTAACCAGATCATTTACGACAAGAGCATCAGCAATCAGCTTGCTCTTGATAAAGAATCGGCTGGAAGCAACAGCATTCTTACTCTCTACGAACGCATTCCAGCTGGGATATCCCACCATGCGGGAGAGCAATTCCAGATTGAACCTGCTCGGATTGCAGGAACATGCCACATATCCCCACAGACGCTTCAGCGTGCTCACCGAAACCGTTTCCTGGGTATAACCCTCTATCTGTCGGGAAAGGAAATCAAAATCCCTTGGTGAAACAATCTTTCGTCCCACCAGCGTTTCGACCTCATTCTTGAGTCTATCAAAATCTTCTTTTTTATAATCTTCCATCATTATATATTCATCTATTTGCTTTTTACAGATTGCAAAGATAAACAATATTTGCCGTTTTTCCCACAAAAAATGTACCTTTTATTGCAATAAACTGAAATTGAACCGTTTTGAACCAATCCACTTTCGTTCTTTTTATGTATTTTTGCAACCAGAAAGTAAAGATTGATTTGGGAGATAAAATAAAATCTGAAAGCGTATTTATAGTCATTTGAATCATTTTCTATGAACCCAGGATATTAGAGCAGGACAGATATAACATCCCTGCGGTCTGAGATTCTATATGAATCTCAAACCATATCCTTTTAACAAAGAAATGGCATCCCCTCAAAACCAGGGAGTGCCATTTTTAATTTGATCGTTGTCATTTCTCAAACTCCACAATATAAGTAAAGCGCCCCCACGGTGAACGGCAATAAGCATCTTTGCTACCCTTAGGAACATAGAGAACAATCTTCCTAAAACTAAGAGCCTCAAAGATATCATCCATCGTCACCTTCCAAAGTGCATTTCCCAACCTAGGTGGCGTCTTGCTACGGAAATATATACTCTCCAGATTAGGACTGCCAGCAAAGATATGTTTCATCACGTGCAACTTGGGATTATCAGGCATCACGACCCGCTTCAAGAAAGGGTGAGCAGCAAAGGCACTATCCTCCAACTCATCTACACGATAACTCACACCCTGATATTTCACGGTAGCAGGAATCTCGATGACAGAATCCCGGTCATTGGCAGCACTTACTGTAACCAAACCGCCACCCCACGACTTATATTCCAGGTTGCCAACAGTAAACTGAGCAACCACATCGTATAGTATCTCTGGCTTTACCACCTTATTATATAATACAATACCTGATGTACCCAAAACTAAAAAAGCGAGAAGACTGTTTAAAGCTTTTAGGCGACGATGAAGCGACTGAATATGCATCCTTAAAGCTAACACATTAGGATACCGATACTCTAAAGGAAGAAAACATCTCTTGACAGCCCAACGGCAAGACCATCCCAGCCGCATCTCCTTCAAGATGACTCCCAGACTGTAGATATCATTGCGCACATCAGGTACACTCTCTTCCTGCTGCTCAGGCGAAACATACCCTTCGGTACCGGCAGGGCTTTTCAGAATGGTATAGCTGTCGGCATCAGAGAGCCCGAAATCAATCAACTTGATCGTACCTCCGTTACGGGCTATCATGATATTGGCAGGTTTCAGGTCGCGATGCACAATCTGCTGATCGTGCACATACTCCATCACCAGCAAAAGCTGGTGGGCAATCTGCCGGCGCTCCAAACCGGAATGCTTCTGGGCAAGCCACTCATCAAGCGTCACGCCATCTATCCATTCCATCACGATACATCTGCCGTATCCCTCAACTTCTTCCAACCCCTCCACCTTCACAATACCGGGATGGTCAAGACGGGCAAGGATGTCATATTCCTTCTGCTGAAGCTGCAGGAAGGTAGAATCATGACACACATCAGGCTTCAACGATTTCAATATCCACCACTGACCGTTGCGCTTGGCACGGAGCAGGACATTAAAACCGCTGGTAGAGAGCTCGGAGATTTCCGTGAATCTATCCGAAACGGCATCTACAGGAGACAATATAAAACCTGATACTTGCGTCATAGCTGCAAAGATAATACTTTCTGATGAAGAAACAGAAGAATTTAAAATAATTTTAGCATAACATAGCGGATAACTCATGAAAAAATAGTATCTTTGCACCCAAAATTGCAATTTTATTAATAATTAATGAAGATTCTAGTAACGGGTGCGTCGGGTTTTATCGGCAGTTACATCGTGGAAGAAGCCTTGCGACAAGGCATGGAAACCTGGGCGGCAGTACGCCCTACCAGCAGCAGGAAGTATCTGCAAGACGAACGCATCCATTTCATCAATCTCAACCTTTCTTCAGAGGAAGAGTTGGAGAAAGAACTCGCCCCGCATGAGTTCGACTATATAGTGCATGCAGCCGGTGCTACCAAGTGCCTGCATGCAGAAGATTTTCATAGGGTTAACACAGAAGGAACCAAACACCTGGTGAATGCCATCCTGCATCTAGGAATGCCTATCAAGCGATTTGTCTTCGTCAGTTCGCTCAGCATCTTCGGAGCCATCCGTGAGGAGAAGCCTTATCAGGAAATCTGTGAGAATGATGTGCCTAGACCAAACACGGCATACGGCAAGAGCAAGCTGGAGGCAGAACGCTATCTTGACAGCATCGGCAACAACTTCCCCTATATCATCCTGCGACCTACCGGCGTGTATGGTCCTAGAGAAAAAGACTATTTCCTGATGGCAAAGAGCATCAAGCAGCATATTGACTTTGCTGTAGGATACAAGCGTCAAGACATCACCTTCGTGTATGTTCAGGATGTGGTGCAGGCTGTTTTCCTTGCCCTAGACCATGGTATGAACGGCAGGAAATACTTCCTCAGCGATGGCGAGGTATATCAGTCGGCTGCCTTCAGCGACCTGATTCACAGGGAATTGGGTAATCCGTGGATGCTGCGCATCAAGGCTCCTATCTGGGTGCTGCGCATTGTCACCTTCTTCGGTGAATATATCGGAAGGTTAACAGGAAAGATGTCGGCTCTGAACAATGACAAGTACAACATCCTGAAACAGCGCAACTGGCGATGTGACATCGAGCCAGCCATGGACGAACTGGGCTACCACCCTCACTATCCATTGGAAAGAGGCGTGAAACTCGCCATCAAGTGGTACAAGGATAACGGATGGCTGTAAAACATATCATAAAGTTCAATGTTCAAATCTCAAAGTTCAAAGTAACACCGTGATAAAAGATTATTTTAAGATAGAAAAGAACCCCAAGAAGGGTCTCCTACCACTGGAATGGGTGATGCTGGGATATATGGCTGTTACTGTCATTACCATGCTCTTTACCTATACCAAGCTGGTTAACCCGGAAGAAATGCTTTGGGGACGACTGAGGGTTCTCGCCATGACTGCAGCCCTATGGGCAGTTTACAGAATGGCACCTTGCAGGATAACCAAGATGGTAAGAATCATGGCACAGATAGCTCTGCTTGCCTGGTGGTATCCAGACACTTACGAAATCAACCGGATGTTCCCCAACCTGGACCATCTTTTCGCCGGCTGGGAACAGGACCTCTTCGGATGTCAGCCTGCCCTGCTCTTTGCCAAGGCAATGCCATGGGCAGTAGTGAGCGAACTGATGTCGATGGGCTACTTCATGTACTATCCGATGATAGCAGTTATCGTACTCTACTATTTTTTCTGCAGATACTATGAGGCTGAGCGTGCATCTTTTGTGGTGCTGGCTAGCTTCTTCATCTATTATGTCATCTACATCTTCGTACCGGTAGTAGGACCGACGTTCTATTTTGATGCCGTGGGAGCCAGAGCCATCGCGCAGGGAATCTTCCCGGCAATGGGCGATTACTTCAACAGCCACAGCAACTGTCTGCCAACACCAGGCTATACTGATGGTATATTCTATCAACTCGTAGAAGATGCCAAGGCTGCTGGCGAACGTCCTACGGCAGCCTTCCCTAGTTCGCATGTAGGTGTAAGTACCGTCATCATGCTGTTGGGCTGGCATACGGGCAAGCACAAACTGGTTTATACGATGTTGCCATTCTACATTTTCCTGTGTCTGGCCACCGTTTATATCCAGGCACATTATCTCATTGATGCTGTGGCAGGACTCGTTTCGGGCGTTGTTCTCTACTTCGCCCTGATGGCAGTATCCAAGCACATGATAGAAAACAACTCATCATCCCGATTGAGATTCAGATAAAGACAGATACATATATATAATAACAACATTAATTTGAATAGAATTCATCTAGAACAATGAAGAAACTATTTATTGAGACTTATGGCTGCCAGATGAACGTGGCAGACAGCGAGGTAGTTGCCTCTGTGATGCAGATGGCAGGCTACGAGATTTGTGAGAAAGAAGAAGAGGCTGATGCCATCTTCCTGAACACTTGCAGTATCCGCGAGAATGCGGAAAACAAGATTTATCATCGCCTCGACACCCTCCATGCAGAGCAGAAGAAGGGTAGAAAGGTGATTCTCGGCGTATTGGGCTGCATGGCTGAGCGCGTGAAGGATGACCTCATCCAGAACCACTATGCCAACCTGGTCTGTGGACCAGACAGCTATCTCAACCTGCCGGATATGATTGCGCAGTGCGAGATGGGAACCAACGCCATCAACATCGAACTTTCCAAGACCGAGACCTACCGTGACATCGTGCCTCAGCGCATCGGTGGCAACAGAGTGAGCGGTTTCGTAAGCATCATGCGTGGTTGCAACAACTTCTGCCACTACTGCATCGTTCCTTATACCCGTGGACGTGAGCGCAGCCGTGATGCCGAGAGCATCCTGCGAGAGGTGCGCGACCTGCACGACCGTGGTTTCAAGGAGGTTACCCTTCTGGGACAGAACGTAAACAGCTATGGTCTCTCTCCATCGGGCAAGCGTGAGGAAAGCAGTCTTTCCTTCGCCGAACTCCTGCACATGGTAGCCCAGGCTGTACCGGACATGCGTGTACGCTTCACCACCTCTAACCCAGAGGATATGACCGAGGACATTCTCCACGCCATTGCCGATGAGCCAAATCTCTGCAAGCACATCCACTTCCCTGCACAGAGCGGAAGCAACAAGATACTGAAGCTGATGAACCGCAAATACACCCGTGAGGAGTATCTGCAGCGCATCGCCGACATCAAGCGCATCATCCCTGGCTGCGGCATCACCACCGACATCTTCGTAGGTTATCACGACGAAACCGAGGAAGACCATCAGGAAACCCTCTCGCTGGTGAAGGAAGTAGGCTTCGACAGCGCCTTCATGTTCAAGTATTCAGAGCGCCCTGGCACCTACGCAGCCAAGCACCTGCCAGACAACGTTTCTGAGGAAACCAAGATAGCCCGCCTCAACGAACTCATCAAACTGCAGACCGAGGTGAGCGCTGAGCAGAACAAGAAGGATGAGGGCAAGGAATTCACCATCCTCATCGAGAACTTCAGCAAGCGTAGCCGCGAACAGATGATGGGCCGAACAGAACAGAACAAGGCTGTGGTCATCGACAAGGGTAACCACCACATCGGAGATTTCGTAAAGGTCCGCATCACCGGCTCTACTTCTGCAACTCTCTTCGGAGAAGAAGTAAAAGAGTAAGAATGCTTCTTCAGAAAAAGAAGCGAAAATATACCCAATTACTCCCAGAAGAAGAAAAAACGGAGCCAAAACGACTCTTCTATAAGAAAAAACTGAATAAAAGTCAAGAAAGACCGCCAAAAGTTTGGCGGTCTTCCTTAAAAACACTATATTTGCACCTATGAAGGAATTTTTGCAAATCTTACGACGATTCGTCCCTCCCTACAAGAAATATCTGGGGCTCTCAGTTCTGTTCAATATCCTGTCTGCGGTATTGAACATCTTTTCGTTTGCAGCCTTGATACCAATCCTGCAGATTCTGTTCCAGGTAGACGGTGGTATCCGTGCCAATGACTACATGGAATGGGATGGAAGTTTTGATACCGTCAAGGAGGTAGCTACCAACAACCTGTATTACTATATCCAGGAGTTTATCGTGGCACATAGTGCCTCCTTAGCCCTTCTGGTCATCGGCTTGTTCCTTGCTTTCATGACTTTCCTCAAGACGGGAGCCTACTTCCTGTCTTCAGCCACTATTATCCCTATCCGTACAGGTATCGTCCGCGATATCCGCAACCAGCTCTATCAGAAGATCACCTCGCTTTCTCTTGGTTTCTTCAGCGAGGAGCGCAAGGGAGATATCATCGCCCGAATGAGCGGTGACGTGCAGGAGGTGGAGAACAGCATCATGTCTTCACTCGACATGCTCTTCAAGAATCCTATCCTGATTCTCTTCTATTTCATCACGCTCATCTGCATCAGCTGGCAGCTCACCCTCTTCACCATCATCTTTGTACCACCATTCGGCTGGTTCATGGGATTCGTGGGCAAGAAGCTGAAGGCAAAAAGTACAGAAGCACAGGCTCTCTGGAGCGATACGATGAGTATGGTGGAAGAAACCCTGGGCGGATTGCGCATCATCAAGGCTTTCTGCGCAGAGGATAAGATGAACTGGCGCTTCAACCAGGTGAACAGCAGCTATCGCGACAACATCATGCGCGTGAACATCCGTCAGCAGATGGCTCACCCGATGAGCGAATTCCTGGGAACCATCCTTATCGTAGTGGTATTATGGTTTGGCGGTATTCTGGTATTGGACTATGGAAGAATCGATGGTCCTACCATCATCTTCTATCTCGTGATGCTCTACAGCATCATCAACCCATTGAAGGAATTCTCCAAGGCGAGCTATAATATCCCGAAGGGATTGGCAAGCATGGAGCGTATCGACAAGATTCTTCAGGCAGAGGTAGAAATCAAGGACAAGGAGAACCCTGACCATATCGCCAGCTTTGAGCACCAGATAGAGTTCCGCCATGTATCCTTCGCCTATACCGACCATCAGAACGATGAACTGGTTTATGTATTGAAGGATATCAACCTCGTGATTCCTAAGGGAAAGACCATCGCACTGGTGGGACAGAGCGGTAGCGGAAAGAGTACGATGCTCGACTTGATACCTCGTTACTACGATGTACAGGAGGGCGAAGTGCTCATCGACGGCATCAATGTGAAAGACCTTGCCGTGCACGACCTCCGCCAGCTGATAGGTAATGTGAACCAGGAGGCAATCCTCTTCAATGCCAGCTTCAAGGACAATATCCGCTTCGGCAAGACCGATGCTACCGATGAAGATATCGCCAATGCGGCAAAGATAGCCAATGCCTACGAGTTCATTACCAAGTCGGAACATGGTTTCGATACCGGAATCGGTGATCGTGGCGGCAGACTCTCCGGTGGTCAGCGCCAGCGTGTAAGCATCGCCCGTGCCATCCTCAAGAATCCTCCTATCCTCATCCTCGACGAAGCAACATCGGCTCTGGATACCGAAAGCGAGCGTCTGGTTCAGGATGCCTTGGAGAAACTGATGAAGACCCGTACCACCGTGGCTGTAGCCCACCGACTGAGTACCATCAAGCATGCAGACGAGATTTGCGTACTGCATGAGGGAAGGATTGTGGAGCGTGGTACACACGACGAGCTGATTGGAAAAGACGGATATTACAAGAAGTTGCACGATATGCAGCAGGTGTAATATAACTGAGAATTAATAATTAACAATTAATAGTTTTGTTGATGGTTAAGATTGTTTATGCATTCTTTTATGCAATATCGCTGCTGCCTTTCAGGCTACTCTATTGCATCGCCGATTTCGAGTACTTCATGATGTATCGCGTCATCAAGTACCGCAGGGGTATTGTGCGTAAGAATCTCACCAGCTCTTTTCCTGAGAAATCAGAAGAAGAGATTATCGACAT
The DNA here is from genome assembly GCF_050313615.1 of Prevotella sp. SGI.167. Lineage (NCBI taxonomy): Bacteria > Pseudomonadati > Bacteroidota > Bacteroidia > Bacteroidales > Prevotellaceae > Prevotella > Prevotella sp. SGI.167. The sequence continues at coordinate 116,665 of NZ_JBNPLT010000005.1, forward strand.
CGAGAAGAAGTTCTATCGCTGGTTCAGCGATTACTTCTTCGAGGCTGTCAAACTGCTCAGCATCAGTGACAAGGAGTTGCGCCAGCGATTCCAGGTCATCAACAGCGAGGAAGTGGAGCAATGTTTCCTGGAAGGTCAGAACGTGGCAGCCATCCTGGGGCATTACTGCAACTGGGAGTGGCTTTCGTGCGTGGGCATCGAACTGCCTAAGTCACGCAAGATAGGTCTCATCTATCATCCACTGCGCAACCAAGCCTTCGACGAACTCTTCAAGCGCATCCGTTCTCACGAGGAGAATGGCGTGGTGGTGCCCAAGAAAGACATCCTCCGCTACTTGGTGGATTACAAGCGCAAGGGCATCTTGAGCATCTTCGGCTACATCAGCGACCAGGGACCTAAGTGGGAGAACATCCACCTGTGGCTTCCTTTCCTCAACCATCCCGAAACCCCAGTGTTTACGGGTGGCGAAAGAATCATGAGGAAGATGAACAATGCCGTGTTCTATGTAGAAATGTCGCGCCCGAAGCGAGGCTATTATACTGCCACTTACAAGCTTATCACCCGTGAACCCAACTCATTGCCGGAGCACGAGATTACCCGCCGCTTCTTCCAGATGCTGGAAGAAACCATCCGCAAGAATCCACCTTATTATTTATGGACGCATAACAGATGGAAGCGAACCCGGGAGGAGTTTGACAAGCGATATGAAATCAAAAACGGTAAAGTAATTCCTAAAGAATCATGAGAATAGTTCTTTTCTGTGAAAACAAGTATGCCATAGACATACTTAATCCGATACAAGAACATGTGACAAAGCAGCATTTGCCACACGAGATATTGTGGTATATCCACAAACCAAAGATAGACAGTTTTCCATACGCCGACCAGGTGAAATGGACCAGCTCTATTCAAGAAGTCTATGACTTCCAGCCAGAGGCTATCTATGTGCCAGGCAACATCGTGCCTTACTATCTGCCTGGCGTCAAGATACAGGTATTCCACGGCTATGCCGCAGAGAAGAAAGACCATTGGATTATCCGCCGTTACTTTGACACCTATTTCACCCAAGGTCCTTACTTCACCTCCCACTTCGAGGCTCTGGCTAAGAAATATGGCGATTTCGAGGTGTTGGAAACGGGATGGCCTAAGCAGGATTGGATCAAGGCAAACCTGCATAAATATGATGCCGACCGAGAGAAACTTCTTAAGGAAAGCGGCAAGGAGACGCTGATACTCTACGCCCCAACCTTCTCGCCAAAACTCACTTCGCTTCCTTACATCAAGGAAGAGCTGGGCAAGCTAGCTAAGGAGCGCAATGCCTTGGTAGTAATGAAGTTCCATCCGCTTACCCGCCAGGAATGGGTAGATGAATACCGTGAATGGACAGCAAACAAGAAGGATGTTCTCTTCATCGACAAGGGAGAAAACGTGACGAAATATCAGCTGATGGCAGATACGCTCATCAGCGATACCTCTTCCACCATCTATGAGTTCCTGCTGCTCTCTCGTCCAGTCATCACCCTCGGCACCATTTCCAAGGATATCTATTGGGAGAACATCACGGAACCTGGTCAGCTGATTGCCGCCTACGACCATGCCCTCACAGATCCTGAGGCGATAGCCAAGCGACAGTGGATAGTAGACAACTACGACCCATATCTAGACGGCAACGTATGCCAGCGCATGCTCGACGGCGCTGAAGACTACATTCGCCGCCATGGAGTGCCGAAGAAGAGAAAGCTGAATCTCTGGCGTAAATATACCAGCATCAAGACATTTGGAAGAATCAAGAAAGGATAAATAAGATATGCTTAATTTTACAGTAGGACCTGTGATGGCAAGCGATGAGGTTAGAGCCATCGGTGCTGAGCAGGTGCCTTATTTCAGAACAGCAGAGTTCTCCGCCATCATGAAGGAGAACGAACAATTGATGAAGCAGTTTGCCAAGGCTTCAGACGATGCCCGCACAGTTTTCATCACAGGTTCGGGCACAGCCTCTATGGAAGCTGTGGTCATGAATGTGTTCACTCCTGCCGACAAGGTACTGGTAGTGAATGGAGGTAGCTTCGGTCACCGTTTCGTACAACTCTGTGAAATTCATGAGATACCACATACAGAAATCAAACTTGAGATGGGGACTCCACTCACGGCAGAAGACCTCAAACCCTACGAGGGACAAGGCTACACCGGCTTCCTCGTCAACCTGCATGAGACTTCTACCGGCGTACTCTACGACATCCAGATGATCAGCGACTTCTGTCATCGCAACCATATTTTCCTGGCCGTAGATTCCATCAGTTCATTCCTTGCGGACCCATTCAACATGAAGGAACTCGGCGTGAACGTAATGATTACGGGTTCACAGAAGGCACTGGCATGTCCTCCAGGCATCTCTGTCATCATTCTCGATACAGAGGCAATCAAGCGAGTAGAGGCAAACAAGGTTAAGTCGATGTATTTCGACCTGAAGGATGCCTTGAAGAATGGTGAGCGTGGACAGACTCCTTTCACCCCAGCCGTAGGAACCTTACTGCAGATTCATGCCCGCCTGAAGGAGATAGAACGAAATGGCGGCGTGGAGAGCGAGAACAAGCGCATGAAAATGCTTGCAGAAGATTTCAGAAGCAAGATCAAGGACCTGCCATTCACCATCGTTTCCCAATCGATGTCAAATGCCGTTACTCCTCTGCATCCACAGAACGCCTCTGCCTACGACATCTTCCTGAAGTTGAAAGATGAATATAGCATCTGGGTATGTCCTAATGGTGGCGATATGGCAGAAAAGGTATTCCGTGTAGGTCATCTCGGCAACCTGAGTCCGGAAGACAATACAACACTCGTTGATGCACTGAAGGATATGCAGGCTAAGGGACTGCTATAAAGGGGCAGCTATAATATATATAATAAGGTATAGAGAACTTTCAAGATAGAGAAACTTATGGTTAAAGTTATCACATACGGTACTTACGACCTGCTTCATTATGGTCACATCCGTCTCCTGGAGCGCGCCAAGGCTCTGGGCGACTACCTCATCGTGGGCGTAACCTCGGATACCTTCGACCGTGAGCGAGGCAAAATCAATGTACAGCAGTCACTTATGGAACGTGTGGAAGCCGTACGTGCCACCGGCATTGCCGATGAAATCATCATCGAGGAATACGAGGGACAGAAAATTGATGACATCAAGCGACTAGACGTAGATATCTTTACCGTAGGTTCTGACTGGAGAGGCAAGTTTGACTATCTCAACGCCTATTGCAAGGTGGTTTATCTAGACCGCACTCAGGGCGTATCGAGCACGGAGATCAGAAGCGAGCAGCAGGTGGTTCGCCTCGGACTGGTGGGCGAATCGCCTATCCTCAACAAGATAGAGCGGGAAAGCCAATATGTCAATGGATTTGAGGCAGGAAAGGTATTCTGTCTCAACGACCAATATCTCTCAGAGAATCTGCAGGCAGAGGAAAAGCAGGCAGCCAGTTTCCAGGAACTCCTGGACGAAAGCGATGCGCTCTATGTTATCTCTGCCCCAAGCAAGCACTATGCTCAGATAAAGGAGGCATTAGAAGCAGGCAAACACGTACTGTGCGAATCGCCTATCACCCTTCTGCCTCAGCAATGGGAAGAACTCAAGGCAATAGCAAAAGATAAGAAGGTAGTCTTGATGGACTCTATCAAAACCGCCTATTCCGTAGCTTATTACCGACTCTTACTCTTGGCAAAGGGCGGTATCATCGGCGATATCATGTCGGTGGATGCCACCTGTACCAGTCTCGTAGACTTCGACCCGACCCAGGATTCCCAGAAGAGTCTTTACGAATGGAACAGTATCTGCGCCTGGGGCCCGACAGCGCTCCTGCCTATCTTCCAGCTTCTGGGCACAGAATACAGCAGCAAACAGATAGCCACCCACTTCCTGGATGAGGCAAAGCGCTATGATGCCTTCACCAGGATATCCTTCCTCTACCCTCATGCCGTAGCTTCACTGAAAGTAGGACAAGGCGTAAAATCGGAAGGCGAATTGATTATCTCAGGTACCAAGGGCTATATCTACGTACCAGCCCCATGGTGGAAAACCGATTACTTCGAGGTGAGATACGAGAATCCGCAGAACAACAAGCGCTACTTCTACCAGCTGGATGGAGAAGGCTTGCGCTATATGCTCCTCTCCTTCCTCAAGGCAATCCGAACCGGCAAGGACTTCTCTTACGTATCCAATGATATCTCAGAAGAAATCGTCAGGACTATCGCAGATTTTGAAGCAAGAAAGGAAATGGTCATCATATAGGGGTTTCCTACATGATGACCATTTCTTTTATATTAGCAATAAGCCACTCTTAAAGCAATGCCATTCTGACACCAATTCAGCTGGTGGAGCTTAACCTGCTGTAAAACCTTCACATGATATTGTTCATTGGCCTTTGAAGCTTCCCGGTGATACAGATGATACATGATGCCACCCATCTTGAGGGCTTTCTTCCTGATACCCGCAAAGTGCAGGCGATAGGCAAATTCACCATCCTCATGCCCCCATTGCTTCAAATCCTCATTATATCCATTGACAAGAAGAGCATCAGCCTTCCAGTATGCCATATTGCAACCTCTCAGATGATCGATGCGGCGGGCATAACGAAAGGCGAGATAATTTCTCAGCATACGGGAACGGATGCTGTTCAGCATATAAGGCAACGGCATGTTCCAAAGCTTTAAACGGGCATGCTTATCCTGAAGTAAACGTTTCGAAACAGAAGCCTCCAGTCTCACTCTACTGCCACAGACAAAGCAACCCTCTTGGGCAACCTCCAGATGATCAGCCACAAAATGAGAATCCAGTATCACGTCACCATCTACCTGGATGATATAATCGCCCGTAGCCTTAGCTATCGCCTTATTCAGAATGACAGTACGGCGGAATCCCTTATCTTCCTGCCATACATGCACAACCGGTACAGGCGAAGACTTTGCATAACTATCAATAAGCTGCTTCGTTTCCGCTGTAGATCCATCATCGCCAATAACAATTTCGTCTGGCATTTTACTCTGATGCATGGCACTTTCCAAAACCATTCTTAAGGCTTCTGGCCAATTATACGTAATAATGAGCAATGTTACCTTCATACCTAAACTTTTATTACAATTTACCTTTATCTATCTTTCCTTTAAACACTCTTATGACGCAAATCTTGCATGATCCCCCTATTAATTTTACCGACATTCATATAATTTAACAGCTGTTTATGCAAGAAGACACAAGATTCTCTGTTATTATCTATGTAAAAAGAAAGAAATAAGTAAAAAACAACACGATGAATCAGAAATTGTTGAAAAGCCAAACGATATTGGCTATTTGTATTCTAATCTTATCTATCATCCCTATCGTGGCAATAGGTCCTTACCTACATCAGTTTGCGGATGACTATGTATTCGGAGCTCCAGTCTACAAGGCTTGGACCGCCACCCATTCATTAGGAGCATGCATTCAGGCTGCATGGGATGAATCCATGCATATCTACCAGACATGGCAAGGTACTTACTCAGCATGTTTCCTGATGGCATTGCAACCGGGCATCTTTGGCAAATACTGGCTTGTACCTATTATTCTATTGGGAGGTTTGGTTCTTTCCACCTATACCCTGGGTTATACAGTATTACGCAGGTTGCTACATATCAACAAGCTGGAGTACGCTTTCGTTTCTACGCTGTTCGTATTGATGACCGTACAGTTCGTATGGTCGTTCTACGATGCATTCTTCTGGTATAACGGAGCGATGTACTATACCTTATATTATAGTCTTTCGCTGTTTCTAGCCTCCCTGCTCATCGAATTCCATCTTACGGAATCCATCATAGCGAAAATCATCATCACGCTGGTTTCCGCAGCACTCGCCATATTCATAGCCGGCGGCAACTTTGTTACCGGTCTGGGTATGCCTGCCATTCTCTTTATGGCTATCGTATGGATGTGGGTGGAGAGGAAAAAGACTCCTTTCTTCCTTATTTCTATCCTTATGGTTTATGCCAGCGCCTTTGCTTTCAGCGTATTTGCACCAGGCAATGCAGTCCGCCAAGCCACAGTTACCGATCAGCCGAATGTGGTTGCTGCCTTCTTTATGGCAATAGGAAAGAGCGTGGAATTTCTTGCTGATGCCATTGGAATCATGGAGGTACTCATGTTTACCATTCTCATTCCATTCCTGGCAAGATTAGCCAAGGCATCCCGTTTCAAGTTTTCTCATCCATGGCTTTATCTGCTCATCTCTTTCCTGCTCTACAGCGCCTTCTTTTTCCCAAACAGCTATGCCATGGGATCCAGAGGAGCTGACAGAGTACAGAATGTATACTTCTATGTGCATCTGTGGATGTTCTGCTTCAATATCTTCTATCTCTCAGGTGCCCTCCAGCGCAGAGCGGCTACTCAGGAACCGGTAAGCGTTGCCATAATGAACCTGATTGACGCCATCAAACAGAAATACGATAGATACTTCAAGTGGACACCGGTATACTACTGGCTGGTATTGGTACTGTCTATCTCTGCCAAGCCAACTACTACCAACAGAACTATCACCCTGCTGCGTAAGGGAACAGCGCAGAAGTTTGACCAACAGATGCGGCAGCGTGAAATTGAAGTAAAGAAAAGCAAGGCAGACCATCTGGTTCTGAATCCGCTCACCGTAAAGATGCCATCCGATGCATTCCACGACATCACCATCTATCCAGGGTACTGGATTAACCGAGGTATGGCAAACTATTATGACAAGAAAACGGTAGTAGCATTACCTTTCGATGATGCCGACGAATCACCAGCCCAACTCCTGGAACGCTGCCGGGAGGAAGTAGGACCAGGCGGAATGACCTTTATCGAAGGAAAATAAATAAGAAATTAACAATATCATTCGTCAAACAAAAAAGGTAAGTAGCCTAAGCACCTACTTACCTTTTTTATTTTTCATACGATCTTCAATTATCTTACTGACAGCAACAAACTGATAGATTCCTTCATAGCAGGCACAGATAAATCCTTCCTTACCATCCCGGAATCCACCCTTCTGTATATAAGCACGGAAGAAACGCACAAACGGACGATAGAACAAGGCAGCCATTCCATAATTGCGATCTTTCTTCTTTTCTATTTCATTCGCTGTATACTGGTTGATCTTTCCCATCCTGCTGGCGATACTGTCATCTGCCAGATGAACAAGTGCCATATCAGCATGAGCCGCTGGTATCTTTTCTATCCTGCCCTTGATAACAGGATCGGCATGAATGATGGCTGGCCATACGGTATCCTTCCTGATAAAGAAACGCAACTGGTAATCAGGATAGAAACAATGCATGAATCTTCCCATAAAGCGACTCTTGCGTGGAACATACAAACCCTGTGGAGCATCCTTCTTCTCTATCAGGGAATAAAGATAATGCTTCAGTTCCGGGGTTACCAATTCGTCTGCATCAACCACCAATACCCACTTGCAGGAAGCGGCATCAATGGCAGTCTGCCTTGCCGGTTCACAAATCTGATAATTGCCTCTTGGGAAGATAACAATCTTGCAACCATATTTACGGGCAATATCCAATGTATTATCCGTACTCTCCATATCGCAGATCACTACCTCATCGAAGTCTTTTACGGTTTCCAAAACCTCAGCCAAATGCAGCGAGGCGTTATAGGTATTAATAACGACAGAAATGCCGCACTCTATATTTATTTGACGATTCTCTTCTTTCATAATTTTACAAGTATTTGTCTATTCCGTTATTGCAACGGGTTATATGCTCTTTTTCAACCTTTTCTAAGGCAATATTATGGGTTTCCTCATTAGCCCTGGAAGATTCCTTATGATATAGATGATAAACAATACCACCCATTTTGAGCACTTTTTTCTGAACGCCAGAATAGTACAGTCGATAAGCTATCTCTGTATCTTCATGCCCCCATTGTGTCAAATCTTCATTATACCCATTTACCCGGATAAGGTCGCTCTTCCAAAACGCCATATTACAGCCTCTCAGATGCGCCAATCTACGGGCATAACGGAATGCGAAATAATTTCTGAGCAGTCTTGAACGGAAACTATTACAAACAAAACTGATAGGCATATTCCATGGTTTTATGACAAACTTATTGTTTGCCAATATACTCATGGTTTCCTTCTGAGATATCTTAACTCTACTTCCACAAACAAAACTGCCTTCTTGAGCCATTTCAATATGGTCGGCAATAAAGTGAGAATTTAAGACTACATCTCCATCTATCTGGATAATATAATCGCCCGTAGCTTTAGCTATAGCCTTGTTTAAAATGGCTGTTTTGCGAAAGCCTAAATCTTTTTGCCATACATGGATAACTGGCTGGGGAAAGTTGGCTGCAAAATGTTCTATCAGCATTTTGGTTTCTTCTGTAGAACCATCATCTGCTATCACTATTTCATCAGGCAAGACCGTTTGACGACTCACACTAGCGAGTACCATCCCCAATGCTTGAGGCCAATTATATGTAGTCATCAATAATGTTGTCTTCATAACTTTACTTTTTTCTAAAACAATGCGTTATATTTTTTCTCTTCTTCCATCGCCAATCATGTTCTGCCTTACCATCCATAAAGTTCTGAACCTGAGACTCTTCCAATCCTCTAGCCTTGACATATTCACGAGCTACAAGCTCGAAGACATCCATTCTGCCGGTGAATCTCGTCAGGTTTTCCACACATTCCTTCATCGGTGGATAACCTGTGTAAAACTTCATGCGGTTGATGTCGATAAGAGAGAAGGTATAATGGCCATCAGCCTGAGGCTGATACAGTACATTACCACTGTTCAGGTCGATATCGATGATACCTTTCTGATGCAGGCGATTCACAAAGCGGGCAAAATCACCAGCCATAACCTTGTTGAATTCCTTCGGATCGTTCAACTGCCCCGTAATAGGCAAACTGTTATCTACATCAGAGATAAAATAGCAATAGTCGATAAGTCCATTCACTCTTGTCTCAACATATCCAAAGCCTTCAGGGGTAGCAAAGCCATCCTCCTGCAGTTTGACAGCATTCTCATAAGCCCGGCAAGCCTTGGTAGAGCGGAAGAAACTATATCCTATCTTCTGAACGAAGTTAGGGCGCTTGTATCTTTTCACCACCACTTCCTTGTCTTTTCCATCAAGCTTCACAAGAAAAGCCTTGATTACATTCCGTCCCTGAAAGATGCAACGTCCCTCCTGCTCGAACACATCCGGGATGCGCTCGATGAAACTTCTCATCTCTTCGTATTTTGGATTTATCTTTATCTTCATTTGTTTTCTATACTTTTATATTATCATTGTCCAAGATACTTGGGTACATTTATGATTCCTTCCACACTCTTCTCTTGAGCCACAACGCCAAGATGGGGTCACTCATTTCCAGATGCTTAGGAACAGGAATCGTAATCAGATCTTTTACCATCAAGGATTTCTTAAGGCGGGTTACATTGGCGGCAGTACCCAGGCGATAAGTTTCCAATATTGCCGTCTGGGTGAAACCAGTATGTACTCCATTGATAATGGCATGCAGGAAATTCATCTGATAGGCAGAAAGGTCTTCGGTCTGCTGAATAAACAAAGGCTCACAGGCATCCAGCAACCAGTCTATTCCATATTTCAAGTCCTCTTCTGTAGCTGCAGAATCATCCTGTACACGCAACCATACAAACCATGCCAACTGCTGTACATAAGAAGAATACCTATCTGTTACCTGACAGATTTCTCGAGCCAGCTCTTCCGAGATATGCTTGCCGGTAGATTCGAAACGCTGACAGATATACTCCACCCAGTCTTTCTCGCTTATCTTGTTCAGATAGAAGAAATCTCCAAAGCGATAGAATGGGTAACTGGCATTCTGGAACATCTGTTCCATCATGTGTTTCTTGCTTCCATAAAGGCAGTAAGATACATGGCTCTGTAATTGCCATACGCTACGGAGCTTCTTCTGGAAGGTCAATGAATCAGGGAAATCGCCTATCTGCTGAAATTCATCGATGCAGACTACGATATGACAACCTTTAGACCGAGCTATCATTTCCGGAAGTCTCAAAACCTCTTCTGTTGTATTGTTACCTGCATTATACTCCAAAGTCAAAGAGAAATCAGTCAAAGGATCTTGTCCTATACTGATTTTCGGAACGAAACGGCTCAAGAACACCTTGGCATTCTCCATCCATTCTTCCCATTTTGAAGAAGTAGCCCGAACCACAGCTGTGGCAAAAGCATTGATAAAATCATTCTCAGAGCGACAGCCAAAGGCATCTATACGAGCTATCCTGATGTCTTCGCTCTCTACAAGCGAACACACCTTATCCACCAATGAAGTCTTACCCATACGACGAGGCGCAATCAATATCGTATTCACTCCATACGTAAAGTTCGCCTTCAAGCGTTCTGTTTCCTCTCTACGGTCGGTAAAGGAATCTCCCTCCACACGAACACCGAACACAAACGGAGCTTCTTTACTTTTTATCATAATTACTACCTTATTTTATACTATACAGCTTTTCTTCTGCAAAGAAATTGCAAACGAGCGCAATGAAAGCTGCGCTTTCAAATTGCCGAGTGCAGCTTTTCTTCTGCAAAGATAGCCAAAAAAAACAAATTAAACAAGGTTGTTTTAAACAAAGTTGTTTAAAACCATCTTTTTTTTGCAGAAACAGCGATTCTTCGTCTGATAAAAATATAGTTTCATAAATTATACCCTAGGGTATAATACCTTTGGGTATAATTTTGTAACTTTGCAGAGAATAAAACTTCAAGCCCCTGAAGGATAGAAAAACTATATAAACAGTCAATCCCCCATCACGCAGCCAAAGCGTGGTGGGGGATTACTGTTTCTGATAATAATTTTTTATTGCTGATGTCGCTCAATATACTCCGCTGCCTGGATATTCGAGAAGACATAATTCTTCAAATCCCGGAACTTAGACTCTTGCTTGGTTTCCTTCAGATTGCCATTCGGCAACACATCATAGCAGAAACTGCGGTTCATCGACGGATTATAGACGAAGCAACGCTGATGATCTCTTGCCACAATCTGGTTATCTGCCGAATAGAATACCATCGGGCGCTGCTGCTTCAGCAGATCCACGCCGAAGCCCTCGTACTCATAATTCAGATTCATCAAGCCGAAAAGCGTAGGCATCACATCCACCTGCATGCCCAAGCCCGCATACTGCTGCTGCGGAACACCAGGACCGAAGATGATGAGCGGAATGTGGTTGTAAGACTGAGGCAACTCGCCCTCGCTCTTACCCACCAGCTTGCCATGGTCTGCCTGAATCACGAATATCGTGTTCTTATACCAAGGCTCCCGGCTTGCTTTCTTCAGAAAATCGCCTATCGCCCAGTCGGCATACTCCACTATCTGCGTTTCCTTCTCCTTGGTCTTCGGCTTGAAGAAATCTGGAATGATATATGGCGGATGATTGCTCACGGTGAGGATGGTAGCCATGAAAGGCTTGCCCGTCTTCGCCTTCTGGTTGATGGTGCTGAGGGCATAGCCCATCTCGAAATGGTCACTCACACCAAAGCTGTTCACCACCTCGCTCTTAGGATAGTTCTCCTGAGAGAAGATGTCATCGTAGCCATTGGTCTGGAAGAAAGCCTTCATGTTGTCATACTGCGCCTCGTGGGTCATGAAGAACATGTTCTCGTAGCCATACTGCTTCAATACCGTGGCGATACCCTTGCGGCGCGGAGTTACCGTTCCCTTCATCAGGTTGCGGAACATGAGGGCAGGGAAACTGTAGAGCGTAGCCGTCATGCCATGGTTGGTATGGATGCCGGCACTATAGAAATGGGTGAACGCCAGGGAATGATGATAGAGCGAATCGAGCGTTGGGGTGAGTGGCTGCTGATTGCCGAAAGTGCCCAGCAGGTTTGCCGACATCGACTCCATCAATATCACCACTACGTTAGGATGATTCTTCTTCATCATCAGGGAATCGTTCACCACCTCACGCTTCAGAATATTCGTGCTATCCACCTTTCCCGTAATACCGAGCCACTGGCGGGTATTCGTGATAGCCTCAGCGTACGGCATGAGATGCAGTTCCTTGTTCTCCTTGCGCATATCGTCGAGCGCCGAAGTAAGGAGATTGAATGCCGGATTGATGCCAAGCTGGTTGAGGAAGGAATCCTCGCAATAGTAAGCCTGACTCACCTTGATTGGGTTATAGCCCATTCTGCCACGGATGCCAAAGAGGCAGGCGCCTATCATCACCGCAGAAATAAGGAAACGACTTGCCACCAGCACTAGGTGCATATTGTCCTTTGGCAACAGGAAAAGCCCCTCGAAGTAGCGGCGCAGGCGGATAAGCGCATAGATAAATGCCCCCGTAAACACGAAATAGAGGGCGATATAGAGCCAGTAGGAAGACTCCTGCAAGAGCATGCCCGATGTGGTAGCAACATAGCCGAACCAACCGAAGATGCTGGAATTGATGTTCTTGAAGAAATACTGGAAATAAGGGGTATTGGCTGCCGAAGGCATGAAGGCGATGGCAAACCATGCCGCATACCAGATGTTGATGCCACGCAGCAAACGGCGATGACACCACCCCAGGCTGGCAGCAACAAGGAGCACAGCCACAGGCAATACCGAAATATAACAAGCGATGACATTGTCAAACCATACACCCTTGACAAACGCCATCACCCTACTCGCCCCTGCATCCACTATCATGCCATGCAGGGCGATGAATTCCACCAATCTGAACAGAGTCATCACCAGCAATGCCAATACATGCACCGAAAGGAGATAACCCAAAGCCTTAAAATATCGTTTCATCTTAATTCTACTTTAGAAATCGGGTGCAAAGTTAATAATTATATCCCAATAAAAGCAAAATTTCCCACCTTATTCTGTCTATAAACAAATAATTATATGTAACTTTGCAGCCAAAATAACATTATAAGACTTCGATAAGACATGAACATCAAGTACAACAAAGCCCTGTGGCTTATCACTATTCTAGCCATCGTGATGCTGATTCCATTCCTCGGGCTCTCTGATTTCAATACCAAGGGAGAACCTCGCGAGGCAGTAGTTGCCTACACCATGCTGGAACATGGCAACTGGATATTGCCTATCAACAATGGAGGCGACATCCCTTACAAGCCACCTTTCTTCCACTGGTGCATCGCTTTCTTCAGCCTTTTCATCGGCTACGTGAATGAGTTCACCTCCCGTCTGCCATCCGCAGTATCGCTGGTATTGATGACCATCGGCGGCTTCGTGTTCTATGCCAAGCGCAAGGATACCCAGATCAGCCTCATCGCAGCCATCCTCACACTTACCGCTTTCGAAGTGCATCGTGCGGGAATCAACTGTCGTGTGGATATGGTGAACACCGCCTTCATGGTGGGAGCCATGTATCTGCTCTATCGCTGGTGGGAGAAAGGAAAGCACCAGCTGCCTTGGCTTGCCATCCTCTGCATGAGCGGTGCCACGCTGACCAAGGGTCCTGTGGGCATCATCCTGCCATGCTTCGTGATGGGTGTATTCATGCTTACCCAACGGGAGAACTTCTGGGGCATCGTATGGCGCATGGCGCTAACCGCCCTGCTCTCGCTCATTATCCCATTCTGCTGGTACTATGCAGCCTATCTGCAAGGCGGCGACGAGTTCCTGCGTCTGGTGAAGGAAGAGAACATCGACCGATTCATGGGCAAGATGGCATACGAATCGCATGAGAACCCGGCGTGGTACAATCTGCTTACACTCGTGATGGGTTGGGCTCCTTATACCTTATTATTACTGTTCTCGCTCTTCATCCTGCCATGGAAAAAGTTCTCAAAGACCCGATTCCTGGAGAATGCGAAGAAGGCTACTCCGCTGCAGGTGTTCACCTGGCTCGCCTTCCTCCTGGTGCTTTTCTTCTACTGCATCCCAAAGAGCAAGCGCAGCGTCTATCTGCTGCCATGCTATCCGTTCATGGCTTATCTCATCGCCGAATACATCGTTTGGATGATGAAGGAAAAGATGGGAGCCATCAAGGTATATGCCGGCGTGATTGCCTCGCTGGCAGTTATCCTTGTGATTGCTACGCTTGTTATACGAGCAGGCGGCATACCAGATACCATTTTCCATGGCAAGCATGCAGCCGACAACATCGCCATGCTCCATGCAATAGGGGAATCTACTCATGGTATCCTATTCTACGTATGCTATATGTTTCTTATAATAGGGGCTTATCATATATTCAAGGCACTCAAGAAAAAAGAGACAAGCCAAATGATGAAATATACATTGGTGATGATTATCGCAATTTTCATCACACTCGACTCCACCCTGCAGCCTGCCGTGCTCAACACGAAGGCAGACAAGCATCTGGCGCCGGTTATCGAAAAGAAGTTTGATACCAGCAAGCTCTACTCTTATATGTCAGTAGATATGCTGCATTTCTTCAGCCTCAACTTCTATCTGGGCGATAAGATCCAGCAGTTTGACAAGGTGCTGCCACAGGATGGCGTGCTGATGATTCCAGAGGAAGACATGCCAGATTTCAAAGAGAAATTCGGCAAGGACTATACCTTCCAGAAGGTTTGGGAAGTAAGGAGGCTCGTAGAATGGCACCATCCGGTAGGCTTCTATCAGTTTGTAAAGACAAGTGCCAACATCGCACAGAAGAAATAATCAATAATCAGATACAAAAAATAGCATCGGGATTCATCAACCCGATGCTATTTTTGTATCCATCAAATTTATAGTCTTCTTATTTTCTTTCTTCGATAAGATTATACTCTTTCTTCGATAAAGTATCGAGGACGGCGCTTCACCTCGGTATAAATCTTGCCGATATAGACACCTGTGATGCCTACACCCGTGGTGATGATGCCACCGATAAACCACATGGAGACAAGCAGGGAAGTCCAGCCCTGAATGGTCTTGCCCTGGAAATGCTCCACCAAGGCAAAGATAATCATGATGAAGGCTACTAAAGTCATCGCCAGACCCAGGAAAGTAATAAACTTCAATGGTGCCACGGAGAACGAAGTGATGCCATCGATACTGAAGCTCAGCATCTTGGTAAACGGATACTTGCTCTCACCTGCCTCGCGTGCCTTGCGGTCGTAATAGACGAATCCCTCTCGGAAACCCAACTGTCGGACGATGGCCCTGAGGAAGAGGTTGCGCTCAGGATATTGCATCAATGCCTTGAGGGTACGGTTGGTCATCATTCGGAAGTCTGCATGATTCTGCACCGTATCCTTATCCACACTCTGCATCAGTTTATAGAAGGCAAGAGCTGTGAATCGCTTGAAGAACGTATCGGTCTTACGTTCCTTTCTTACACCATAGATAATATCCTTGCCTTCCTGCACCTGCTGTACCATATCGATGATGACATTCTCATCATCCTGCAGGTCGGCATCGATACTTACCATCGCATCGCAATGATCTACCGCCGTTTCCATTCCTGCCCAAAGGGCATTCTGGTGTCCACGATTATGAGATAACTTGATGCCGTGTACATAATGATGTTGCTTGGCAGCATCCGAAATCATCTGCCAGGTACAGTCACGGCTACCGTCGTCGACAAGGAGCAACTCCGTGTCGGCGTCTGTCTTTACTTTTATTGTCTGTATAAGATTGCCGAGCACCTCTAAGGTTTTAGGCAACACGGCTTCCTCGTTATAACAAGGAATAACTATTAATATCTTCATCACTTCTCTTGTTTTCTTCGTTAGCACAGAGATACTTTACTCTTTTGCAAAAATACCCCGATTTTCTTACATACACAAATAAAACGCCAGTTTTTTCATTATCTTGCATCATATTACCCAAAAAGAATGAAAAGAAAAGCAGGAATATACTGCATTCTCACCATTTCCACTTCACCTGTATTTCCAGATCCATCTGACGCGAACCCGCTATTTCCTGCTTTCCGGAAGAGATGCGATTGCGATCAAAATAATCGGTTGTACCCAACTTGGCAATCACCAGCAGATGTTCGTTAATCTCCGAACGAGCCACCAGGGCATAACGGATGCCCTCACCATAAAAGCTTCCGAAACTCATCTGATAAAGCAATCCCGGCTCATAGACATAGATACGGCTGCTGTAATCCTGCGTATGGAAATAGCCGAAACTCCCCGATAACCTCAACCATCGCCAACTGGTTCCCAGATTCTCATTCAGCATATAGCCCCGGCTAATGGTACCTTTCTCGTTCTCCATCAGGCTAGCCTGTTTATTCTCGGAGAATTCAACACTTGTCTTGGCAAACCATTTTGCATTCTTAAGATTGGCATAAAGACGTAAGCGTTCGGTAGTTGTACCCGCCTTATCCTTATAACGGATTCTGCCACCTAACGCCAAACTTCTGGAAGCCTGAAAGATGATACTTACCAGATTATCCCAACTATGCGTACTCTCCCTGGTCTGATACTTAGGCCAGACAAAATAGGCAAAATCACTATAGGCGGTGATATTCCAACGACTGGCAGGAGTCCAGGTAAACCCCAGATAGGCTCCGTTTTCATCCTGTACAGCACTCCCCTCGGAAAAACTGTTGCTGAAGAGCGAATAGTATCGGGCAGAATAGAAGCGCTGCAATGCCATCAACAGAAAATGATCAGTAAATTGATAAGAGATGGTATTCAATGTAGCAATGGCACCACAATCGCCCGTAGCCATCTCACCGGCAATATTCCAACGGTGCGAGATATAGCCATAGTCTATACTGGCATTCCAGAATTGGTCGCCTACCGGCGAAAACCGCTTATAGAGCTGAGATGTATTAGGAGTAAGCGGAAGAGAAAAGGAGGTATAGAAAGCCGTGGCTCCTGCATGCCAACCTGCGTGATGATAATTGATATTACCTCCCACCAAGGTGTTGGAAGCAACATCCTGCTTTGCTATTTCGGAGGAAGTGCGATGCAGACCGGTCTTCAATATCGTCTTGATACCACCATTGGAAGACAGAGTGGCATCTATCTTGCGATAAGATACAAACCCCGTTATATCAAGTCCTTTCATCAAGGAACAGGTTGCAGCTGCTCCCTGCAGATAATTGGCTGAAGAACGTGAAGAATGTACACGGATAGTACTCGGCATGGAACGTCCGAAGGAAGAAAGGATGGA
This sequence comes from Prevotella sp. SGI.167, assembly GCF_050313615.1. NCBI lineage: Bacteria > Pseudomonadati > Bacteroidota > Bacteroidia > Bacteroidales > Prevotellaceae > Prevotella > Prevotella sp. SGI.167. The sequence continues at coordinate 133,770 of NZ_JBNPLT010000005.1, forward strand.
GAGTTTGCCAAAACTGAAATCGTTATTGAGAATCAGTCCCAATCCTTCATGCAGACGGTATCTGCCAAGAGTGATATTCTTCCATCGCCCCAACTTCTTCAGCTGTATATAAAAGGAATAAAAATCATAACCCAGACTGTTCTTACCAGAACCAAAAGGCTCACCGGCATCCTGGGCTCCCACGACTCCCATCTTCACATAGTCGCCATACCTGAACTGATAGCGCACGCCATGCTTGTACTTATATCCCAAGTAACCATCGGCCCCCATCACATCGCCCTTACGTTCATAAAACGGCACTTTCAGCATTCCCATCAGCTCATGCTTGCCATACCGGACTATAGTCTTGATGCCAGGAAAATCCTGCCGTGTGACATCGGCAACATAAAAGAAATAATCCATCAGCTGCCGCTGATACCAACTGATGCTCGGAATCAAAGCTAATTCGGCCATACTCTTCATTCCTCCATAGCGATAAACGTATGCCTGAATATCTTCAACCTGTGAAGCCGTGAGAAAAGGCAACTGTTCTAATTCTTCACGCGTAGCCACATTCAAGTTCATCGGATGCTGAGCCAATTCTTCCAGGTCTTCCTCATAATCTTCCCATAACGTAGTCTCGAAGTCCTCTGTCTCAGAAAGTTCCAGAAGAAGCTGTTGCCAGGGTTGAGACGCAGGAGAGGCAGAACTTACAGGAAGCGAATCCTTAACTACTGAAGAAGACTGAGCACAACAAAGAGAAGCATAGAAAATCTGGGAGCTGCCTATAAGAAACAGTTTCAACAAAAAAGATATTATGAAATAACAACGCTTCATCTATAGGCAAACGATTATTAATTTTCTTCAAAGTTACTATGAAATTCTGAAAAAGAGTAAGAAAATAGAAATAATCTTTCTCTAAATGAAAAATAAACTGTAATTTTGCGGCTAAATTAGAAACAATAGAGGGTTACACCTCTTTATATATATAGAAACAATGAAACAGAAATTGTTATTCTTGCTGGCGATGCTCTTCTGCATCAACTTGCAAATAATGGCACAAAAGAATGATACCAAACCGGAAGACAGGGCGGTAGACATGGATGCTCCTACCTTTGAGCCGATGGTTAGAGTGGGTAAGGTACTATTGGATAAAGATAGCATTCAATACGTACAGGTGAACAACGTGTATGTCTATCCGCAGCCAGTATTCAAAAACGCCAAGGAGCGAATGGCTTACAACCGACTGGTATACAATATCAAAAAGGTATTGCCTATCGCCAAGGAGGTAAGAAAGATCATTATCGAAACAGGTAATTATCTGGAGACTCTCCCTAACAAGAAAGCCAAGGATGCACACATGAAACTGGTAGAGAAGGGAATCAAGGAAGAATACACTCCAAGAATGAAGAAACTCACCTATGCACAGGGTAAACTCTGCATCAAACTGGTATATCGAGAGTGCAATTCCTCATCCTATCACCTGATTCAAGCCTTTCTGGGTCCTATCCGTGCCGGATTCTATCAGGCATTTGCAAGCCTCTTCGGTGCCAGCCTCAACAAGAAGTACGACCCGAACGGCGTTGACAGATTAACAGAAAGAGTGGTAAGACAGGTAGAATCGGGGCAGATTTAACCAGCTCATCTTATTCAGAAAGCCCATACACTTAGGTATAAAAGCATTTCCAGTCAATAGGAATTGCTTTTATACCTAAGTTTTTTTGTTGATACAAGCAGAAGAAATCTCCGTTCATAGACATTGAACCGCCGTTCAAAGACATTGAATGTCGGTTCAAAGACACCGAACGGCGGTTCAACGTCTATGAACGAAGATTTAAACTGGCTGAAAAAAGAAATGTTCCTAAGAAAAGCAACAACTTTTCCTAGGAACATTTCCTTTTATATTCGAATGGGATGCCCACCTATTCCTCAGTATAAAGCACCTGAATCATAGTCTGGCCAACCGCCTTAAGCACATTCTTATCCAGATGAGCCATATCATCGCTCACGGTGTGCCAGGTAGGACCGAAACTGCTCTGCTGGCAGTCTGGATAATAAGCAATCACATCTACAGTAGGAATCTTAGCCTTCTCGTTGACCGGAATATGATCATCAGTAATCATTCCGCCATCGCTCTTAGGGAAGTAAGAGCCAAAACCTGCCTGACGGGCTGCAGTCCAAACCTTCTTCACGATGCCACCGGCATACTGCATAGACATACCTTCACGATAGAACTTGGCTCCCTGTCCGCCCACCATATCGAGGAGGATTCCGAAACGAGGATTATATCCCTCAGGCTTGTTCTCGCTCCAGTACTGGGCACCCAATGCCCAACTGTTGCCATCGTCCTGAACATCAGCCCACTGAGGTGTTCCCCAGTCTTCGGTATCGAAACATACGAAATCTACGCCGATGTTAGGATTCAGCTTCTTGTCAGCCTGCAGCTGGCGGGCAATCTCCAACATGACGGCTACTCCGCTGGCTCCATCGTTGGCAGCCATTACAGGCTTGCGCCAATTGGTACTGTCAGGGTCGTTGTCAGCCCAAGGACGGCTGTCCCAATGAGCACAGAGCAAGATGCGGGTTTCAGCCTTCGGGTTGTAATGGGCAATGATATTGCTATTCTTCAATATCGTGCCATCATAACCCTTCAAGTCTGCCTTCTGGGTCTCTACCTCGCAGCCAAACTGCTTGAACTTGCTCACAATCCATTCGCCACACTTATCGTGCGCCTCGCTGTTCATGACGCGAGGACCGAAATCGCATTGCGCTGCACAATAAGCCAATGCCGAATCGGCATTGAAAGCCGGACCTACGGGATTCAGCTTCTCCGCTTCCTCTACCTCCTGCACATCAGGCGAACTACTGGTATTGGCATTCTTATAGCTGATGGTACCAGCCACCAGACCGGCAGCAACCACCACACCTAATATAATTTTCATTTTCTTCGTCATCGTATTTACTTTGAACTTTCAGATTTGAACTTTGAACTTTATGATTATCTTATAACTGTCGAATTGGCTTTCCCTTTGGCCGCCGAACGTTGTTTCGTCGTTCTTCACTCTTCATTCTTCACTTTCCAAAGTTCTGCACCTGCGTCATCACTCTGAGCCAGTTGCCTCCCCATATCTTTGCGATATCCTGCTCGCTATACTTGCGGCGCAGCAGCTGGAGGGTGAAGTTGATGAGTTCAGAAGAATCGGCAAGTCCGCGGATGCCTCCATCTCCATCAAAATCGGTGCCGAGACCTACATGGTCGATGCCCATCACCTCGATGGCATGCTCCAGATGGGCAATGGCATCCATGATGTCTGCCTCGCCCTCTTTGCGCAGGAATCCATGATAGAGCGTAGTATGAGCCACACCACCACGGGCTGCCAAGGCACGCATCTGATCGTCGGTCAGGTTGCGAGGCACATCGCAGAGGGAACGGCTGCTGCTATGGCTACACACGATAGGAGTCTGACTGATTTCCAGTGCATCATAGAAACTCTTTTCGCCTGCATGACTCAAATCTACCATAATGCCAAGTCGGTTCATCTCCTGAATCACCTTCTCACCAAAACTGCTCACACCATTATGGGTATTACAGCCACGGGCACTATCACAGATATCGTTATCGCCATTGTGACAAAGGGTAATATACACAATACCACGCTGTGCAAAGTGCTTTACATTGCTCAGGTCATGCTCCAAAGCCAAACCGTTTTCTATACCCAGCATGATGCTCTTTCTGCCCTTGCGCTTATCGCTATACAGGTCGGCAGGTATACGGGCTATACTGAGGTAAGCCCTATTCTTGCTGACGATTTCCTCTATCTTATCGAAGATGAGATCGGCATACTGAGCAGGTCCCTGCACATCAAAAGCCACCTTGCTGCTGAAGCTTTCACCTATCTGAGGCTGAGGCAAATAAGCCACCATGGTAGTAGCATCCTGGCGTCCATCGGTCATCTTATGCAAATCTACGAGAATGCGGGAATCACGATGATCGAACTTGATGCCTTGCGGGAAGAACATCGGTGTATCACAATGCGTATCAAGGGTAAGGATGCGCTTATGCAACTCCTTGGCAGCATAGAAATTATTAGCCTGGTTCACAAGCCAATGGAAAATCTTTCCTCCTTCCTCTCCAAGCCATTCCGGATGCCATTGTACGCCAAGTATCTGCTTATACTCGTTGCTTTCTATCGCCTCTATGATTCCATCAGTAGACTTGGCTATGATGCGCATGTGCTTGCCAGGCTCACTTACAGCCTGATGATGGAAAGAATTAACAAGAATCTTTTCTGCCCCATATATATTATATAAGGTGGAATCTTTCTTGATTTCTACACTATGGGTAGGTTCTGAACGATCAGCATCCTGACTGTGCTTCACCATCTGCTTGATGTCCTGATACACCTTGCCACCCAAGGCTATTGCCAATGTCTGGATGCCACGGCAGATGCCCAACATCGGAATCTGGCGATTGAAAGCCAGACGAACCAGCATCAGCTCGGCCGCATCACGCTCCTGATTGATGTTATGAAGACGAGGCGAAGGTTCTTCGCCCATCCACAGAGGGTTATGATCTCCCCCACCCGTCAGAATCAAACCATCGAGATGCTCCAGGGTATTGACGATGACTGTACTATCGGCAACGGGAGGAATAATGACAGGCGTACCACCTGCCGCTATTACCTGCTTATAATAACGATCACGAAGCGTTGCATCAATGTTTTCGTAATTGGCTGTGATGCCTATTACGGGTTGATGCTTCGCTTCGGGAAAAGAAGAGTACGCACCCTTGAGATGCGACTCCAAGTCAAATGTTTCCATTTGTTTATTCTTTTTCAAAAATATTATTCATCCTCCAAGAGAACAGGAATCTCACGCTTGATACTCTGCTCAAGCGAGATGAGTGTTTCGGTAGAAACCACACCAGGAATTGCCTGCAACTTGTTGTTGAGCAAATCCATGAGCTGCTCATTGTCACGAGCATACAACTTGATGAGCATCGTATAAGAACCGGTAGTAAAGTGGCACTCTACAATCTCTGGGATATTCTGGAGTCGCTCTACTACCTTCTTGTACATATTACCACGCTCCAAGTTGAGTCCTACATAAGTGCATGTAGAATAACCTAAACTCTTAGGGTTTACATCGAAACCGCTACCTGTGATGAAACCATCCTCCATCAAGTGCTGAACACGCTGATGGATGGCTGCACGAGACACGCCGCACTCAGCAGCTACGTCTTTGAAAGGAATACGGGCATTCTTAGAAAGGATGCCGAGTATCTTTCTGTCAAGATTGTCAATCTTTTCCATTTTTGTCTATTTTATATGTTGCTATTTTTAGGTACTCTTCTATACCAGATAGCAAAATTAATAAAAACTATTGAAAGAAACAACAAAATGCACGAACATTTTGCAATATCCGTGCATTTTGTTGTTTTTTATACTGTTTTTAACCAAAAACCTTGGCATTTTGCTACTTTTAGTAGAAAAATCATACGCTTATCTGATAACCTCGGAGAAGTAATGATCACGCAAAGGTTTCACCACTTTATCACCCGTCAAAACTATCTGCTGCTTAAGACGGATGTCTTGAGAAGAGGCTCCAATCTTCAGTTCATACGTTCCAGGAGCAATGTTCCATTGACGATTGCCTTGATGAGAATAATAACCGAACTGATCAGTATAGAACTTGATGCATACTCTCTTGGTTTCGCCAGGATTGAGAGAGATGCGGGCAAAGCCCTGCAACTGAATAGGATGAATATGCTGGTTGCTCTGAGTTGGCGACAGATATACCTGCGCTATCTCATCGGCACGAACCTTACCCGTATTGGTAACCTCAAAGTAGATATTGCTCGACTCTGAAGCCGTAGAGAGCTCCTTAACTGCCTGCAAGTTCTTATAGGCAAAGGTTGTATAGCTCAATCCATAACCGAAAGGCCACTCTACACGGGCATCCTGCCGGGTGGAATAATTATAGCAGATAGGCTCATAAACCTCAGTATTAGGATAGCTGACACTCAGCTTGGCAGATGGTGAAATCTTGCCATAAAGAATGTCAGCCACAGCTGTACCACCCTCTTCACCTGGATACCAGGCCTGGATGACTGCTGCACAACGCTTGGCTATCTTGGAGATAACCTGCGCACGACCGCCGAAGACTACCAGGACTACAGGTTTGCCCGTAGCCAAGAGTTCCTCAACATATTCCTCTTGCTTACCAGGAAGCTTGAGACCATCTCGCTCACGATTCTCACCACAGAGCATCACATTCTCACCTACAGCAGCAACGATAACATCGCTTTCCTTTGCCATCGCCAAAGCTTCTGCCTTGTCTGCCTTCTCGCCAGAATCAACCTTGCGATGCAGGAGCTGATACTCCCAAGCACGCTTATCGCCAGACTCTTCAAATTTGGTCTCTATCTCCTCAGTCCAGTCACAACCACGAGAATACTTAATATTAATCCCCTCAGGTTTACCAGCCTGCATTGCCTCTAGCAATTTAACGATATGTGGCAAGTGGCTATCATCCCACTTTTTCTTCCAACTCTGCCAGAAATAGAACATTGAAGGGAAAGAGTAGTCGCCACACATCGCCCAGATAGAATTGGCATTAGGACCTGTGAGCAAGATATTCTTAACCTGATTGGTGCTGTGAACATCAGCCTCCTTCACAAGAGGCAAAACACCATTATTCTCTAATAAGACGATAGACTGGCTGGCAATATCGTAAGCCGTCTGCCGTTCTTCCTTTGTATCAAGTTTTACATCCTCCGTACTATACAGATATGGATTCTTATCCATCAGTCCTGCACGAATCTTGTAACGCAGAACATCCTTTACAGCACGCTCAAAGACTTCTTTCTTAACAAGTCCCTTATCCAAGGCTTCCTGTAAATACTGATAGTTTTCGCCTCTAGGAAAATCAACATCATTGCCACCCTTGATAGCAGCTACAGCTTTCTGAAGAGGAGTATCAAGTCCCGGCAACTGATCAATGGCAGTATAATCGCTCACCACCATTCCATCGAATCCGAGATAATCTCGCAAAATATCGTTGAGAATCTCACTATTTGCCACGCACTTGGTACCATGAACAGCATGATAACCCGGCATCAAAGCCTTGCAACCTGCCAGACGAATCATCGTCTCATGAGGCAAAAGGATATCTTCCATCATCTCCTTCTCATCAGCATCACCGCCACCACCATATCCCAGATAGTGTTTAGAGCAAGCTCCCACTCCCTTCTTGAGATCGCCCTGCTGAAGACCCTTGACAAAAGCTGTACCCATAACGGCAGAAAGATAGCCATCCTCACCGTATGATTCTTCCAGACGATTAAAACTTGGAGTACGGCAGACGTCTACCATAGGAGAAAGCGACAATACGCCACCCATCTTGCGAAGAGCGGTACCTGTCTGCAAAGTCTTGAGCTCAGCCAACTCTGGATTGAATGAGCAAGCCTGACCTATCTGCTGTGGATAGACAGTTGCATCTTGCGTATTGATACCCGAAAGAACTTCCTCGTGAAAAAGAGCCGGGATTCCGTTAGGGGTATGATGCATCAACCAATCTTGTACAACAGCCACACGCTTTCGCAAGAAATTGGCTTCAACCAATTCCTGACTGGCATACTGTGAAAAATGCCCAATACCATAAGGAATGAGCTGCTTGCATTTGACGGTATCCAAATTGCCTTCCGCATCAAAAAGCTCATCCATATACCCACTCCTCAACTGAGCGATACGCTCTGGCTGTGACATTCTGCTGTAGAGTTCATCTACCCGTTGGTTCACTTGCTGCTCCGTATTGCTTATATTACCGCAACTAGCCATCAGCATGGTTGCACATACGGTTGTTGTAATTTGTTTCATCATTATCTTTCAGGTTAAAAATATGATTATTGAAGTTGTTTATTACCAGGTGCAAAGATAATACAAATAAGAGAACCAGCAGATTCGCTTTTCCCATTTTTTATGCAAAAGCAACAAACACAAACGTAAAAGAAACAAAGAGGGAGGCATAAGTCCATATGACGCACCTTTTTTTACTCCAGCGGAACCATTGATTAGAAAATATTTCTACTTTCGATATCAGTTGGAGCCTTTGATTGCAATCAACAGCCACTTTTAAGAGCCGTTGGGACTGATGATTGCAATCAACAGTCACTTTTAACATCATTGAAGCCATTGATTGCAATCAATACCTGTTTTCAAGAGCCGTTGGGACTGATGATTGCAATCAACAGTCACTTTTAAAATCATTGGAGCCATTGATTGCTATCAAAGGCTACTTTTAAAAGCCGTGGAGGTTCTGATTCCAGTTTCCATGCCCGCAAAATGTAAAATAGGGATGTAATTAAAAAGAGAGAGGGTATGTCATAAACCAATGACATACCCTTCTCACCTTATTATATATGTAGCAATTACTTTCTCTTCTTTGAATGCGCAGCTTTCTTGGCAGCAGGTTTATCTACCTTCTTGTCGGCACTCTTTACTGCACCCACTGATACATCATCCTTCAATTCACCAGCAGGCTCAGAAGTTACTTCTGGCTTAACGATACTAACGAGTTCTAGATCGAAAACCAATGTAGAGTAAGGTGGAATCTGACCTGCCTGACGCTCACCGTATGCCAACTCATAAGGGATATAAAGCTGCCACTTGCTACCTACAGGCATTGTAGTGAGAGCTTCTGTCCAACCCTTAATCAAGTTACCGGCACGGAACTTATCAGTCTTGGAACCACCATGCTTAGAAGTTGCATCAAAGACCGTTCCATCGATAAGACGGCCCTCGTAGATAACCTCAACCTCATCAGTAGCCTTAGGAACTTCTCCCTGACCAGCCTTGATTACTTTGTACTGCAATCCACTAGGCAAGACCTTCACTCCCGGTTTCTTGGCATTCTCTGCAAGGAATTTCTCGCCTGCACCTGCCAAAGCTTCCTTCTTGTACTCACCAGCTTTCTTCTCACTAAAGATAGTTGTATCATTGGCAATAGCTGCAACGAAACCACGGCTGAACATGGCAGCATCAATAGAATCCTTAGTGCTCTTCAATTCCTCACGAGTTCCTGGAAGAATGCGCTGAGAAACCATCTGGGCAATCTGCATACCGACGATGTATGCTGTGCCCTGAGGAGTATTTGCCTTATCTATTGCTTCCTCATAACCACGGATAAAATCTGCCATATAAGCAGTATCCACCTTATAACTCTGCTGAATGAATGGTATCAAACCACGTGTAGCATGAACACCGGCAGCATAACTCAAAGAGTCGCTTGCTGTAGATAAAACCACTGGGGTAACTTTCTTACGCCCCTTCTTCTTGTCTGCAGCATGAACTGTAAACAAAGAAGCACTCGCCACGAGGACGAGTGCTGTCAATAATATTTTCTTCATATTCTTAAAAGTCCTCTTCCTTAAAATAAAGCTTGAGTTCTCTTACAATATTAATTACTTACCACCTACTGAAATCAACTCAATCTTGAAGATCAAAACAGAGAATGGCTTGATCTGACCCTGCTCACGCTCACCGTAAGCCAACTCCTGAGGGATATAAACTTCCCAAACAGAACCTGCTGGCATGTGAACCAAAGCCTCAGTCCAACCCTTGATAACCTGGTTAGCACGGAGATCTACAGCCTCACCACGCTTGAAAGAAGAATCAAATACCTTACCATCGATAGTCTTTCCCTCGTAGTTTACCTTTACCATAGAAGTATCCTTTGGCATAGGACCATTACCCTCCTTGATAACCTTATACTGAACACCTGAAGGAAGTGTTACAACACCAGGCTTCTTCTTGTTAGCTGCGAGGAACTTCTCACCAGCCACCTTATTTGGACCATATTCCTTCTCCATGTTCTTAGCCTTGATAGCCATCATCTTGGACTGTGCAAGCTTAGCAGCCTCGTCGATTGTCATCAAGCCCTTCTTGCCAGTAGTACCTGAGATGAAACCAGCCATGAAGTTCTTCAAAGAGATAGTCTTGGTAGAATCCTCACCGAATACCTCATGATTGATACCCTTAACCATCTGGTTAGAAATCTGCTGACCAATCTGAATACCTGCATAGTAAGCAGCCTTCTTCTTGTCATCACCAGCATTAGCACCATCGTTAAGACCCTTGATGAAATCATCCATATAAGCGGTATCAACGCCCATACGCTCTACCATAAACTCTTTCAGACCCTGAGTCTGAGACATACCCATGGCATAGCTCATTGTATCAACATCTGTCTTGAGATCTGCCTTAGGAGTTGAATTGCCACAACCTACAAATGTAGCTGCAGCACAAGCCACGAGGGCTCCGAAAAATAACTTTTTCATTTTTTACTTTTATGTTTTTATTCTATGTTCTCTGATATTACTTTACTGCAACAAGCTCTACATCAAAAATCAATGCTGAGAATGGAGGGATAGATGCACCAGCACCACGCTCACCGTAACCCAACTGATAAGGAATGAAGAAACGATACTTAGCGCCCTCGGTCATCAACTGAAGACCCTCGGTCCAACCTGCGATAACCTGATTCAATGGGAATGTTGCAGTCTGACCACGGTCGTAAGAGCTATCAAACTTTGTACCATCAATGAGTGTACCCTCGTAGTGGCACTCTACCTGATCGGTAGCCTTAGGAGCCTTACCATTTCCCTCACGCAAAACCTGATACTGCAAACCACTCTTAGTAGTGATGATACCTTCCTTCTTGCCATTCTCAGCGAGGAACTTCTCACCAGCTTCCTTAGCAACCTTGCCCTTCTCTGCAGCAGCAGCCTGAGCCTTAGCTTCCTGCTCTGCGAAGAAATTCTGTACCAACTCCTGAGCCTCCTGCTCACCGAGCTGAAGTTTGCCTGCAATGGCATCCTTAACTGCCTGTGCAAAATCGTCGATATTCAAACTCTCTGCACCCATTGACGCCAACTGGCGACCGATGCCAATGCCTAAAGCATAACTTACTTTATCCATAATTTATCTAAAACTTTGTATTAATATTCTTTATTTTGTACTTATTGTCCTTAAAACGAGTGCAAAGATAACATTTTTCTCGCTGAAAACGATGCTATTTGAAGAAAAATTACTAAATTTGTGCATTCTTAATAGTAAGATTATGAAGAAACTCGTATTTTTAACCGGTGCAGGCATGTCTGTGGAGAGTGGTTTCAAAACTTTTCGCGGCAATGATGGCCTATGGGAAAACTATCCTGTAGAACAGATAGCTACCCATGAGGGATGGGAAGCTGACCCTACCCTAGTGACTAACTTTTATAACATGTTGCGCCATAAGCTCTATGCCGCTCAACCAAACAAGGGTCATAAGCTTATCAAAGAACTGGAGAAGAACTTTGAGGTAACTGTTATTACACAAAACGTAGATAATCTACATGAGAAGGCTGGTTCTTCGAATGTCATCCATCTACATGGCGAACTTTCTAAGGTTTGCTCTTCTCGCGATCCATACGATTATCGCTACATCAAGGAATTACCTGAGGATGACTGCGAGGTAAAACCGGGAACCGAAGCTGGAGATGGAAGCCTGTTGCGCCCATTTATCGTTTTCTTCGGCGAAAGCGTTCCTATGATTGAGCCGGCAGCCGAAGCTGTACAGCAAGCCGATATCTTCGTCATTATCGGAACCTCACTCAACGTTTATCCTGCTGCAGGTCTGATTTCATATACCAAGCCTCACATTCCTATCTATCTGATAGACCCGGGTGCTGTAAACACCAATGGATATTACAAGATAGAGCACATCATGAAAGGGGCTTCAGATGGTATGAAGGAACTGAAGGAAATATTGGAAAATAAAAACATTCAGAATATATAAACAACAAAAGCAAACAGGGAAGCATCCATTGATACTTCCCCGTTTGCTTTTATTACTTTTATTTTCATTCTATCAATAACATTCTGCATTACACAGCCTCAGATGTTCTGACTCCCATGCGAGCCTCGGCGACATTAACCACATAATCACCCAGTTTTTCGCATTCCTGAATGATATCCATATACAATGTACCTACACCATAGGTATAAAGATGGTTATCCACATCATCCAGGTTCTGGTTTCGCAACTGAGTACGATAATTATTAATCTCAGTCTCGATATTGTACGTATGGTTGAGATTGATAGAATGGCGTTCATGAGCAAACATATAGTTCATCTGAGTCAGCGCCTCATCTACCAACTTAAACATCTGATGAATGTTTTCACTCTGCTTGGCAGTAAACTCCTCCTTGTTTTCACCCTTGCGCTTAATGGTGCGGGCAAGATTGAAGCAACTGTCACCAATACTCTCGATTTCAGAAATCTCACGCAACATCGCACGGATCTTCGCCTTGGTATCATCACTCAGATGAGCATCGCTCACCTGATCAAGATACTTGGCAATCTCTATTTCCATATTATCAGAAATACCCTCATACTTCTCGATACGCTCATAGAGTTTGTCGAAAGTCTTGGAATCCTGAGTATCCAGCAACTCTCTCACCATACTAAACATACGATGGATACGCTCGCCGAAACTGCCGATTTCCTGCTGTGCCTCGAAGACAGAAAGTTCTGGGGTCTTCATGATGCCAGCCTGGATAAAGCGCAAACGGAAATCTTCATCCTCCTTATCTGCCTTAGGCTTGATAAGTTTACAGACAACTTTTTCCAACTGTGGGATAAACCAAATCAGAACGCCCGTGTTGCAAATATTGAAACAGGTATGGAACATCGCCAAAACAATTGGCAACAACTTTGCCTTCTGTGCCGCAGACATACCACCATCAGGATCATACCCCACGATAGAGCAAACGAAATCTACAAATGGATAGAACAGGCAGAGAACCCAGATTACACCAAAGACATTGAATACCAGATGGGCCAAGGCTGCACGACGAGCCTGGGCATTGGCACCCAAAGCGGCAAGATTGGCTGTAGCGGTAGTTCCGATATTCTCACCCATTACCAAGGCAATACCCAGATAGATAGGGAGTACACCCGTAGAACAGAGTAAGATGGTGATGGCCATCACAGCTGCCGAACTCTGTACGATACAGGTTATAAGTGTACCAATCAGGAGGAAGACTACAATCGTAAAATGACTCTTCGTATCAAAAGATCCAAAGAAATCGATAACCGCCGGATTATGTTCCAGATCGAGAGCCTTACCCGCACTACTCAACAGAACGAGCGAGAAGAAGAGGAAGGCGATACCAAAAAGGAAATCTCCGAAATAACGGCGCTTCTTACTATAAATCAGCATAATGCCGAGGAAGAACGCAGGGAATACGACAATCGTTAAATCTACATTATAACCCAGCGACATAATCCAAGCCGTAAACGTGGTACCAATGTTGGCACCCATAATAACGGAAATTGCTTGGGCTAAGGTCAGCAAACCTGCATTTACAAAAGAAACCGTCATAACGGTAGTTGCAGAGGAACTCTGAACGGCACAGGTAATAAAGGTACCTGTAAGCATTCCCGTAAATCGGTTGGTTGTCATAGCACCCAAAATGTGGCGCAACTGAGATCCTGCCATCTTCTGCAAGGCCTCACTCATCACCTTCATACCATAGATGAGCAAAGCTAAAGAACCGAGAATCTGAAAAAAAATCACAAGATATTGACTTGTATCCATAATAATTTGTATTTGTGGAAATATTTGTTACGTTTCAGTTGCAAATATAATAAGAAATCTTCTTATTACGAAATATCTATATCGGATATTTCAAATTGTAACAACATTGTAACATCAGAGGCTTTCCAAAGCCTCTAAAACAGGAATGAAGCATTTCCGATGAGTAGAAAAAGCATATTCCTTTCTTCTACTCTTAAAAAGGGAAAAAAGACGGAATCTGTGCCCATTTTTGTTACATATTTGATAAAAAACGAAAAAAGATGCCAAGAAACTTTGTATTCTCCATTTTTTTTTGTTTCTTTGCCTTATAAAACTATTAACAGTCATATAACAGTCGAAATTATGGGAAAAGGTAAAAAAGGTGGCAAGAGAATGAATAAGGCGCAACTCACTGAGATGCTCCAGGAATTCTTTGCCCAAAGGCCAGGCGAAACGCTCAGCTTTAAAGAAATATTCCGTTCCCTCCATCTTACCACGCATCCACTCAAGATGCTGGCTATTGACGTCATGGAGGAAATGGCATGGGATGACTACCTAGCTAAGGTAAGTGATAATTCTTATCGCTTGAATCAAAGTATTCAGGTGATGGAAGGTAAATTCATTCGAAAAGCAAACGGCAAGAACTCGGTTATTCCTGATAACACTGAAAAACCTATATTCGTTTCTGAACGAAACTCTATGGGTGCACTAAACGGAGACCGTGTAGAGTTCACCTTTTTAGCTCGTCGAAAGAATCATATCAAAGAAGCCCAAGTTAATAAGATCCTAGAACGTGCCAAGGATACTTTCGTTGGTAGATTAAAGGTAGATAAAGACTTGGCTTATCTCGTAACACCTAGTGATGTTTTTGCTCACAATATCATCATACCTAGACGAAAGGTAAAGGGAGGAAAAACAGATGATAAGGCTGTAGTGCGTATCATCGAATGGCCTGATGGAGAAAACAAAAGCCCTATCGGTGAAGTTGTTGACATCCTCGGACAGATGGGTGACAATGATGTTGAAATGAACTCTATCCTCGCACAATACGGATTGCCTTATAAATATCCGAAGAACGTAGAGGATGCTGCCAACAAGATTTCGGGCGAAATCACAGAAAAGGACTACAAGGAACGCGAGGACTTCCGAAAGGTATTCACATGTACTATCGACCCTAAGGATGCTAAAGATTTCGATGATGCCTTGAGTATACAGAAATTAGAAAATGGCAACTGGCAAGTAGGCGTGCACATTGCAGATGTTTCTCACTATGTCACTGAAGGCAGTATCATAGATAAGGAAGCTGTAAAACGTGCAACATCGGTTTATCTCGTAGACCGCACAATACCAATGCTTCCAGAACGTTTATGCAACTTCATCTGTTCACTCCGTCCAAATGAAGAAAAACTAGCTTACAGCGTTATCTTTGAAATGGATGAGAATGCCAACGTGAAGAACTATCGCATCGTTCATACTGTCATTGAAAGCAATCGTAGATATAAATACGAAGAAGTACAAGAGCTTCTGGAAGCAAACGGCATAATAGATGGTACAGGTGAGCCTGCTCCTGCAGAGACTAAAGAACACCCATATCAGGGTGAAAACGCTCTTCAACTCATTACACTAGACAAATTAGCAAAGAAATTGCGCGCTGCTCGATTCAAGAATGGTGCTGTAAAATTCGATCGTGAAGAATTGCATTTTGATATAGATGAGAAGGGAAAGCCTATACGATGCTATTACAAACGCTCTAAAGACGCCAATAAACTTGTCGAGGAGTTCATGCTACTCGCTAACAGAACTGTCGCAGAAAGCATCGGAAAGGTCAAGAAAGGCAAAAAGCCAAAAACGCTTCCTTATCGTATTCACGACAATCCTGACCCACAGAAATTGGAAACCCTTCGAGAGTTCGTTGTTAAGTTTGGGTATAAAATAAAGACAGAAGGCACCAAGGGTGCTACTGCCAAGAGTCTCAATAAACTGATGGCAGATTGTGATGGAAAACCTGAAAGCAACCTCATCCAAATGGTAGCACTACGTGCCATGATGAAGGCAAAATACTCTGTACATAACATTGGTCACTTCGGTCTTGCATTTGAATACTATACTCATTTCACTTCACCAATACGCCGCTATCCTGACACGATGGTACATCGCTTGCTAACCAAATATGCTGCTGGTGGTAGAAGTGCCAACGAAAAACATTATGAAGAGCTTTGTGAACATAGCTCTGAGATGGAACAAATAGCACAGAATGCTGAGCGTGACTCTATCAAATATAAAATGGTAGAATTCATGGGTGACAAACTCGGTGAAGAATTCGATGCCCACATCAGTGGTATCACATCCTACGGCATCTATGCGACGATAGACGAGAACCATTGCGAAGGCATGGTTCCTATGCGAGACATTGCTGATGACTATTACGATTTTGACGAAAAGAATTTTTGCTTGATAGGCCGTCGTCATCACAATAAATATTCTTTAGGTGATGCCATCCGTATCAAGGTTGCGCAAGCAAACTTAGAGAAGAAGCAGCTTGATTTCACTCTCGCTGGTGATTTTGCACCTATACGAAAAGAAAAGATAGCTACAGGTGATGCAAATAAAAAGGATAGAAAGAATTCAAAGCAAAAGACTCGTAATCATCGCAAACGTAAATAAGTAGATATATAAGATTTTTAAGAAAGAAAGGGTTGTCCATCCATGCGATGAGGCAACCCTTTTATTTTAAAAATTAACTTGATAATGTTGCTTGTATTTTGATTTATCAAAAAAGACGATTCCGGCATAATACAGATTGTAGGTAATTCCAGTATATTCGGAATATTGCAATCGATGCCAAAACTGCTTGTTTTTCCCATGATTTAAGCCCAAAACTACTAATAATGTTCTATCATTGCAAAAAGGCAATATAGAAGAATACAGCTCATCCTTATCTATATGATCTAAATCGATAACGACCAAATTCTTTGTGGAAGAATCATATAAGTCATACAAAGTACAAAGTACAGTTTTATAGCATCCTGCGTTAATGTAAGGAAAATAAAGAGATTCAATACTATAACACTTTTCGGGCTGCCAGTAATTAGCTAAGCGAAAAAGAAGTCTGCCTAGCTTATGTTGCAATCTGCCAGGCATCTCATAACGTTCTTCCAATTCAGAATATGCATAATAAGGATAATGCTCATTTATAACATATCGAATAAAGCTATAGGCAGAAGGTGACTGAACACCAAAACCGCGGCAATATTTACAGCGACACAACCATCTCCACCAAGTGCTTAAATAATAAAACATAATTATTTTTTTTTGCAAAGATACAAAATACAATTAGATTATAGAACAATAGAACTCAAAATATACAATAGATAATAAAAGAAAAGCCTCAGAAATCTTTCGAAATCT
>NZ_JBNPLT010000006.1:0-148474 GCF_050313615.1 Prevotella sp. SGI.167
GATTACGAAAGTAGTCGGGGCTTTTCTGTTTAATAACACTGGCTATTTAGTATAATTACCCTTGCTATATAATATAATTACCCCTCGCTATTTACCATAATAGCGAGGGGTATTTCTGCGATATTCTGAGTGTTTTGTCTACTGCTTGGTGAATTTCAGATTTTTAGGAATCTTCACCCATTTCCGGTTTCGGGCAATTTTCAGGTTACTTCCTTCTTTCTGCTGCAACTCGTAACTACCATCGGGCAAGGCTATGAGGTCGGCAGTAAGATCTTCGCTCCCGTAATCATTGATAATGGATAGATGAGCGGTCTTTCCTTCTATGTCAGCATCTGTAATCAGCCATTTGCGACTATCACGTCTGTCACCGAAATATCCGGGCATTTTACCGAACAGTTCCTGTCCTGGAACCTTGAGGTTCTTATGGTAGAAGTCTATATTCATATAGACATCATACTCTTTGTTTGTAATCTTCCCCTTGAATAGGGTGCTGTCTGTTTGTGCCATACTAGATATACTAATTAGGCATAATAATGTTGCTAAAATCTTTCTTTTCATCTCTTTTTTCAATTAACTGCGACAAAGTTATTCATTTAAATCAAGAAAACTGCATTTTTTTTAGGATTTTAATAAGATTAATTCGTTTTTTTGCAAATATTTATCTATCTTTGCGGTGTTTATTGATAATTATATATGGAAAAGAAAAGATTATTTCCAGATTACATATTTGAGTCTAGTTGGGAAGTGTGTAATAAAGTTGGTGGTATCTACACCGTTCTTTCAACACGAGCTAAGACTCTTACGGAAAGGTTAAAGGATCAGCTAATCTTCATTGGTCCTGATTGTTGGGGAGACAAGGTGAATCCTTATTTCTCTCAAGATGATACGCTTTATGCGGAGTGGAAAGCAGAAGCTCTGAAAGAGGGCTTAAAGGTTAAAGTAGGTAGATGGAATATACCGGGAGAGCCAGTAGCTGTTTTGGTAGATTTCAATCCTTACTATGCTGTTAAAGACCAGATCTATGGACAACTATGGCAGGACTATCAGGTTGATAGTCTTCATGCTTATGGTGACTATGACGAAGCATCGATGTTCTCTTATGCTGCCGCTCTGGTAGTAGAGAGTTTCTACAAACATGTTGTTGGAAAAGGCAAGAAAGTTATCTATCATGGCAATGAATGGATGACCGGTCTTGGTGTGCTTTATGTTAACAAGCATCTTCCTGAGGTGGCTACAGTGTTTACTACTCATGCAACTAGTATCGGTAGAAGTATTGCTGGCAACAATAAGCCTCTTTATGACTATCTCTTTGCCTATAATGGCGATCAGATGGCGCAGGAGCTTAATATGCAGAGCAAGCATTCTATTGAGAAGCAGACTGCTAAGTATGTGGACTGTTTTACAACAGTGAGCGACATTACTGCCAATGAGTGCAAAGAGCTGCTGGACAAACCAGTTGACTTCGTTTTGCCTAATGGTTTTGACAATAGTTTTGTTCCTAAGACTACTGCTTTTACCAAGAAGCGTAAGGAGGCAAGAAAGCGTTTGCTCGATGTGGCTAATGCCTTGATGGGTACAGATTTAGACGATGATACATTAATTGTCTCTACCAGTGGTCGTTACGAGTTCCGCAACAAAGGTATCGATGTCTATATCGAGGCAATGAATCGTTTGCTTCGTGATAGCAACTTGAAGAAGAATGTCCTGGCATTCATCGATGTACCTGGTTGGGTAGGCGATCCACGTCAGGATCTGTTGGACCGTCTGAATAGTGGCAAGAAGTTTGACACTCCATTGGAGGTTCCAGAAATTACTCATTGGCTGCATAATATGAGCCATGACAATGTATTGGGTATGTTGAAGTACTTCAATATGCATAATAATAAGGAAGACAAGGTGAAACTGATCTTCTTGCCTTGCTACCTGACAGGCGATGATGGTATCATCAGTAAGAGTTACTATGATGTAGTGTTGGGTAACGACCTCTGCATCTATCCTTCATATTATGAGCCTTGGGGCTACACGCCTTTGGAGGCTGTTGCATTCAAGGTGCCATGTATCACCACCGATTTGGCAGGTTTTGGTCTCTGGGCTAACTCGGAGAAGGGAAGGTATAGCGAGATTGAGGATGGTGTGAAGGTAATCAAGCGTACTGACTACAATTATTCAGAGGTGGCTGATGCCATCAAGGATACTGTTGCTAAGTACTCTGGATTTACTAAAACTCAGGTGAACAAGTGTCGTAAGAATGCAGAAAAACTCTCAGAGAAGGCTTTGTGGAAGCACTTTATCGAGTACTATTATGATGCTTACGATTTCGCTTTGAGAAAGGCTGAAGCCCGCATGGGAAAATAAAGAAATCTCTCTCTTGGTAGTGAGAAATCACAATATAGTTATAGAGAATATAAATACTTTAATATAAATCGAAACACAATGAAAATTAAAGCAGACTATGCTAATGCTCCTCAATGGAAGGAGACTACTATTAAGTCTAGCCTTCCTAAGGAGTTGAAGTGCTTGGACGAGATTGCTCACAACATGTGGTGGGCATGGAACTATGAGGGTCGTGACTTGTTCAAGAGCCTTGATGCTGATTTGTACGAGAAGTGCAACGCTAACCCTGTATTGCTTTTGGAGCGTTTGAGCTACGACCGCAAGGAGGCTATTGTTAAGGATAAGGAGACAATGGCTAAGGTTAAGAACGTCTATAAGATGTTCCGCGAGTACATGGATGTTAAGCCAAACTCAAAGCGCCCTTCTGTAGCTTACTTCTGTATGGAGTATGGTATTAACCAGGTGGTTAAAATCTACTCTGGTGGTCTTGGTATGCTTGCTGGTGACTACTTGAAGGAGGCATCTGACAGCAACGTGGATATGTGTGCCGTTGGTTTCCTCTACAGATTTGGTTACTTCAAGCAGTCTTTGAGTATGGATGGTCAGCAGATTGCTAACTATGACGCTCAGAACTTCAACTCTCTCCCTATTGAGCGAGTATATGATGAGAATGGTAACCCAATGGTAGTTGATGTTCCTTACACAAACTATCAGGTACATGCATACGTATGGCAGATGAACGTTGGTCGTATCAAGTTGTATCTCCTGGATACAGATAATGATATGAACTCTGAGTTCGACCGTCCTATCACTCACTCACTCTATGGTGGTGACTGGGAGAACCGCTTGAAGCAGGAAATCTTGCTCGGTATCGGTGGTATGCTCGCATTGAAGAAGATGGGTATCAAGAAGGATATCTATCACTGCAATGAGGGTCATGCTGCTCTCTGCAACTTGCAGCGTCTCTGCGACTACATCGAGGAGGATGGCTTGAACTTCAACCAGGCTCTCGAGTTGGTTCGCGCTTCTTCTCTCTATACTGTTCATACTCCAGTGCCAGCTGGTCATGACTACTTCGACGAGGCTCTCTTCGGCAAGTACATGGGTGGCTATCCACAGCGTCTTGGTATCTCTTGGGATGAGTTCATCGGTATGGGTCGTGAGAACGCAGACGATCATAACGAGCGTTTCTGCCTCTCTACATTCGCTTGCAATACTTGTCAGGAGGTTAATGGTGTAAGTAAGCTCCATGGTTGGGTAAGCCAGCAGATGTTCTCTAACATCTGGAAGGGTTACTTCCCAGAGGAGAACCACGTAGGTTATGTAACTAATGGTGTTCACTTCCCAACCTGGACAGCAACAGAATGGCGTAAGCTCTACGATAAATATTTCGACAAGAACTTCATGAACGATCAGAGCAACGAGGAAATCTGGCATGCCATCTACAATGTTTCAGACGCTGAAATCTGGAATACCCGTATGACATTGAAGAAGAAGCTCGTAGCTTATATTCGTGAGAAGTTTACACAGACTTGGTTGAAGAACCAGGGTGATCCAGCTCGTGTAGTATCTTTGCTCGAGCGTATCAACCCTAACGCTTTGATGATTGGTTTCTGCCGTCGTTTCGCTACATACAAGCGTGCTCACTTGCTCTTCACAGACTTGAATCGCTTGTCTAAGATCGTTAACGATCCAGAGCACCCAGTATTGTTCTTCTTCTCTGGTAAGGCTCACCCTGCTGATGGTGCTGGTCAGGGCTTGATCAAGAAGATCTTCGAGATCAGTCAGCGTCCAGAGTTCCTCGGCAAGATCATCTTCCTCGAGGACTACGATATGACTTTGGCTCGTCGCCTGGTTTCAGGTGTTGATATCTGGATGAATACTCCTACACGTCCATTGGAGGCTTCTGGTACATCTGGCGAGAAGGCTGAGATGAATGGTGTTGTCAACCTCTCTGTACTTGATGGTTGGTGGGTAGAAGGTTACCGCGAGGGTGCTGGTTGGGCTCTTCCAGAGAAGCGTACATACCAGAACCAGGGTTACCAGGATCAGCTTGATGCTGCTACTATCTACAACCTCTTGGAGAACGACATCATCCCTATGTATTACAACAAGAATAAGGAAGGCTTCAGCAAGGAGTGGATCCAGGTAGTAAAGAACTCTATTGCTACTATTGCTCCTCACTATACAATGAAGCGCCAGTTGGATGACTACTATGATAAGTTCTACAATAAGGAGGCTGCCCGCTTCAAGAAGTTGAGTGCTAACGACAATGCACTTGCTAAGGAGATTGCACTCTGGAAGGAGAGCGTTGCAGAGCGTTGGGATGGTATCCACGTTGTATCTAAGGACGACTGCATGCTGATGGCTGCTGAGACTGGTCAGAAGATCAAGGTTCAGTATGTTATTGATGAGCAGGGCTTGAACGATGCAGTAGGCTTGGAGCTTGTTGTATTGAAGGATCAGCCAGAGGATGGTAAGCAGATTTATGCTGTTTATCCATTCAAGATGGTTGGTCACGAGGGTAACAACTTTACATTCGAGACTGAGATTGAGCCAATCAATGCTGGTTCATTCAAGACAGGCGTACGTATGTATCCTAAGAATGATAAGTTGCCACACCGTCAGGACTTCTGCTACGTTAAGTGGTTGAACTAATAGGATAGCGGATTTCTATTCGCATCATATATTTAATCCCACATCTCGCAAGGAGGTGTGGGATTTTTTATTTCTTACTTTTTTTGATAATGTAATAAATTCCACACAATATGACAATATAGCCAACTAAGAGTTCGATATTGGTAAGAGTGTCAGGAGAATCAAAGCAAAATATTAAACCTAAAAGGGCATAAAGAATAAAGAAAAATCCGATAAAGAGTTTTAATAATGTTTTCATAATGGGGGATTGGTTATATCATAAAAGGACAGGATTTCAACAACTTAGAAATCCTGTCCTTTTATATATGTATTATACGAGATACTGAGAAGAAATACTCTCGTTGTCTTCTACGCGGCGGATAGTCTCAGCAAACATATCAGCGATAGTGAGCTGCTTAACCTTGTCGCAACGCTTGGTGTAAGGGATTGAATCAGTGAAAACAATCTCCTCGAGAGCAGAATTCTGTACGCGTTCTGAAGCTGGACCACTCATTACACAGTGAGAAGCACAAGCACGAACAGTCTTGGCACCAGCCTGCTTCATGATGTCGGCAGCCTTGGTAATAGTACCTGCAGTGTCAACCATGTCATCGATGATGACAACATTCTTGTCCTTTACATCACCAATAATCTGCATGCTGGCAACCACGTTAGCGCGAGCACGAGTCTTGTTGCAAAGAACGAGAGGGCAGCCGAAGTACTTAGCATAAGTGTTGGCACGCTTAGAACCACCAACATCTGGAGAAGCAATTACCATATCCTTGAGGCGCAAGCTCTGCAGGTATGGCAAAATAACGCCTGAAGCATAGAGGTGATCGACAGGAACATCGAAGAATCCCTGAATCTGGTCTGCGTGGAGGTCCATGGTGATGAGACGGTCGATACCGGCAACGCTGAGCAAGTCGGCTACCAGTTTAGCGCCGATGCTGACACGTGGTTTGTCCTTGCGATCCTGACGGGCCCATCCGAAGTAAGGAACAACAGCAATAATATTGCGGGCAGAAGCACGCTTTGCTGCGTCAATCATCAGGAGCAACTCCATCAAGTTGTCTGAATTAGGGAATGTGCTCTGTACGAGGAAAACATCGCGTCCGCGGATAGACTCCTCGAAAGATACGCCAAATTCACCATCAGAGAACTTGGTTACTACCAAATTACCCAGTGGGCAACCTAAACTAGCGCAGATTTTCTCTGCAAGGTATCTCGAATTAGTACCAGAGAATACCAAAAAAGAGTTTTTGTCACTCATTTCTATTAGTGTTTATGTGTATTAATAGTTATTTACTACAAATGTACTTTTATGGAGAAAGAACCTTAGCTGCTTGCTTTTCTCAATCTTTCAAAATGGAGAATCAGCTCTTTGAAGTCTTTCTCATTGTGGATGTCGAATCGGTTCCACAAGTCTCCACAGATAACAACACCACCGAAACCAAGTTCTTTGGCTACCTTGATGTTTTCCAAACTCATTCCTCCCAAAGCGTATACCTTCTTGTCGATGAGTCCAGCCTTTGCTGCCATCTCCAGCTGCTGCATGGAGAAAGATGATTTTTCATCCTTAAACTCAATACAGTCGAAGATATTCTTCAGAAAAACGGAGTTTGATTTCTTTTTCATCTCCTTCAACATGGAGAGGTCTGTACAGGTACGGCTGTACTTACCCTTATAGCCATCTGGTACAGATGCAAGTGGATCATCGATATGTATTGCCGCCAAGTCGTATTCCTGCTTGAGGTAATAATGGTCGTGAACCGTAACCTTGCTACGGTAGTCTTCTGGCAATAAAGTGAGCAATCGCTCTGAATACATGGGTGAGGAACCTGGCTTGAAAAGGTGCAGGTTGTCCATGCCCTCGTCGAACAACGAGGTGAGTATCTTGTCTTCTTCCACAAAGAATGTGGACTTTGTCATTATTGCTAATTTCATCGTCAAAATGCATTTTATACTGCAAAAGTATTAAAAAATTCGCAAACATGCAATTATATCGGGATAAAAAGCTATCTTTGCACCATAAAATTAATATTTATCAAGAAATGAGAGTAAATTTATCATCTTTTTGCGAAGTTCACATACCAATTTACGTTTTGGAGGAGGAACTTCTGCGCCGCAATTTATCGCTCATCAAAAGTGTGGCTGAGCGTGCCGATGTGGAAATTATTCTTGCTTTTAAAGCATATGCTTTGTGGAAGACTTTTCCTATCTTTAGAGAGTATATCAATTCCACAACGGCTAGTTCCTTGAGTGAGGCAAAATTGGCTTTTGAAAAGTTCGGGAGTCCTGCTCATACGTTCTCTCCTGCTTATACTGATTATGAAATTGACGAGATAGCTCGGTGTTCCAGTCATCTTTCGTTCAATTCGCTTTCTCAGTATGAGCGATATCATGAACGTGCCCGACGAGCAAATCCTTCTATCAAATATGGGTTGCGGGTGAATCCTGAATATTCTGAGGTTTCCACCTTATTATATAATCCTTGCGCACCGGGTACGCGATTTGGTGTTTCTGCAGATAAATTGCCGGAAAAATTGCCTTCTGACATAGAAGGATTCCATTGTCACTGTCATTGCGAGAGTGGGGCTGATGTATTTGAGCGTACTTTGAAGCATATTGAAGAAAAATTTGCCAAATGGTTTCCGCAGTTGAAATGGATAAACTTTGGTGGAGGCCATCTTATGACCCGTAAAGACTATGATGTGGAACACCTTATTAATATATTGAAGGATTTCCATGCCCGTTATCCACTTCTGAAGGTAATCATGGAGCCGGGTAGTGCTTTTGGATGGCAAACAGGTCCGCTGGTTACACAAGTTGTAGATGTGGTAGAAGATAAGGGAATCAAGACGGCTATTATCAATGCAAGTTTTACTTGTCATATGCCCGATTGCCTTGAGATGCCATATATGCCTGCTATCAGAAATGCTGAAACATTAGAGGTTGATGATCCGATGAAGGCTCCAGAGGGGGAGTATATATATAGAATAGGTGGAAACAGCTGCCTCAGTGGTGACTTTATGGGCTTCTGGAAATTTGACCATGAACTGGAAGTGGGTGAAAATATTATCTTTGAAGATATGCTTCACTACACTACGGTGAAGACAAATACCTTTAACGGAATCTCCCATCCGGCTATAGGTATCGTTCATTTGGATGGAAATTTGGAAATCTTACGCGAATTTGGATATGAGGATTATCTTTCGCGTATGGATTAAAAACGGGATAAAAGAATGAAGAAAACCAGTAAAAAGGTACAATAACTACGGAAAAAGGTGCGTTTTTGCCTGAAAAATGGGCAAAATGCATCTTTTTTTCAAAAAAAGTTCAAGAAAAGTTTGGTAATTCGGAAAAAAGTAGTACCTTTGCACTCGCATTCAGAGGAACGCTCCTATGAAGAGTAGGAAATAAGCGGAAATAGCTCAGTTGGTAGAGCACAACCTTGCCAAGGTTGGGGTCGCGGGTCCGAGTCCCGTTTTCCGCTCAGATTTTTTTGAAGACAACATCAAGCTTTATCTTTATTAAGATATTTGGTGAATAATAATTTCTGGAGAGGTGGCGGAATTGGTAGACGCGCTACTTTGAGGGGGTAGTGACAATTGTGTCGTGGGAGTTCGAGTCTCCTCCTCTTCACTGTTATTATTTGATAAGCGGAAATAGCTCAGTTGGTAGAGCACAACCTTGCCAAGGTTGGGGTCGCGGGTCCGAGTCCCGTTTTCCGCTCATATTTTGATATCTTTGAGATAGGATATTGAAATCGGGCCCAAGTGGCGGAATTGGTAGACGCGCACGTTTCAGGTGCGTGTGTTTCACAACGTGCAGGTTCGAGTCCTGTCTTGGGCACAATGATTAATTGCTTAATGTTGGAGAGGTGGCGGAATTGGTAGACGCGCTACTTTGAGGGGGTAGTGACAATTGTGTCGTGGGAGTTCGAGTCTCCTCCTCTTCACGTCTTTTGTAGATTAATAAGCGGAAATAGCTCAGTTGGTAGAGCACAACCTTGCCAAGGTTGGGGTCGCGGGTCCGAGTCCCGTTTTCCGCTCTATTTTATTTGTTTAAATAGAGAAACATACCTAATTTATGAATTTATATTTAAGATATTTTGATCAGGAAGCATTTGCAACAAATGTGGATCAAGCAATAGATTTTTTGAAGAGTATTCCTGAAATTGGTATGGACGAATCATTAGAGGCTGATGTACGCGATTATGCTGCTAGTGATGTTTGTTATCCTAAGCGTTATAAGGTTCGCCCCCGTGTCTATTTCATCGTTATAAAAACCACTGCAGCTAGCATGCGTGACTTCAAAGACAAGAAGGCGTTGCGTTCAACTCCTTCTGAGGAACATCGTGAAAATGTGAGCCCTTCTGTTGTTCGATTGAACCAGCAACAGCCGGGTTGGTATGAAGGTGCGCTTGATTTTAAGCGTGTCGTTATGATTCCTGCCACTGGTAAGTTCGAATATCGTGATACCCATTTCGTTGCTAATGTCAAGGCGCTCTCTGCTTTGGACTGCTATAATCGTATCGTTGAGTATTTGCGTCAGCGAGTAGATTCCCGTAGCCAGTTCCCGTCGGCAAAGGGCAAGAATTTTGCATACCGTTATTTGGGTATGTGGAAATAAAGTAATGTAGATAAGTTTCAAATTTGAGGAGGTAGGCTATGAATAAAGTCATGTTAATAGGCAATGTGGGTAAAGAGCCTGATGTTCATTATTATGATGCCGACCAAGCTGTAGCTCAAGTGGTATTGGCAACGACAGAGAAGGGGTATACTCTGACTAATGGAACTCAGGTGCCTGACCATACTGATTGGCATAATCTGGTTTTTTATCGGGCTTTAGCAAAAATAGTGGAGAGATATGTTCATAAGGGTGATAAACTCTATGTGGAAGGAAAGATACGTTATCGCTCGTATGATGACAAGCAAGGAAAGCGCAGGTATATAACTGAGATTTATGTTGATAATATGGAGATGCTTACGCCGAAATCAATGTCATCGTCAGCATCTCAGGCTTCTCAGACTGTTACCCCAACACCTCAGCCTGCTACACAGGGAGCAAGTGGTTCTTCTCAGACGTCACAAAGTGAAGATGGACTCCCATTCTAGCTAGTGCTATTTTGTTGTTATTAAATTTTAAGATCAGAAATTGGATATTTCAACCATAACAGATGCTTTCGGAGATGTGGTTTTACAACAGCCCACTACCGGAGTGATTATAGCAGCCATTCTGGCTGCTGTATTGTTACTTATGTCTGCTTTTGCCAGCGGCTCGGAGATAGCATTCTTCAGTTTGTCACCCTCTGATGTCGCTGAGCTGGAAGACGGAAAGTTTGGGGCAGACAAGAAAATTCAGAATCTTCGTGATGATTCTGAGCGTACATTGGCAACAATTCTTATTGCAAATAATTTTGTCAATGTTACAATTATCATGCTCTTGAACTATGTGATTGCTGGCGTTATTTCGTTCGGTGAAAGAGCACTTTTACTTCAGTTTCTTTTTACTACAGTAATTCTCACCTTCTTACTCTTGCTTTTTGGTGAAATTATGCCAAAGGTTTATGCCCGTCAGGATCCGTTGAAGTTTTGTCGTCGTTGTGTGGGAGGAATTATGTTTGCCCGTAAGCTGTTTTGGCCTATTGAAAATATTTTGCTCAAGAGCGGAATGATGGCAGAAAAAATCATACAGAAAGAGAATCATGTTCTAAGTGTTGATGATCTGGAACAGGCATTGGAACTCACTGATAAGAACGATATCAAGGATGAGCAGAACATGCTGAAGGGTATTATCCGTTTTGGAGATGAAACAGCCAAAGAGGTGATGACCAGTAGACAGAATATTATAGATTTGGATATACGAAGTAATTATGCAGATGTCTTGAAATGCATTGAAGACAATAATTATAGCCGTATTCCTGTTTATCAGGATAATACGGATAATATTCGTGGCATTCTGTATATCAAGGACTTACTGCCTCATCTTACGAAGAGTTCCAATTTTCGTTGGCAGAGTTTGATTCGTCCTCCTTATTTCGTTCCTGAAACAAAAAAGATTGATGATTTGTTGCGTGAATTTCAGGAAAATAAGGTGCATATCGCCATTGTGGTAGATGAATTTGGTGGTACAAGCGGCATTGTTACTCTTGAAGACATCTTGGAGGAAATCGTTGGCGAAATCAATGATGAATATGATGAGGAAGAGAAGTTCTATTCGAAATTGAATTACAACACATTTATTTTCGAAGGAAAAACCCTGCTTACAGACCTTTGTCGTATCTTGAATGTAGATGATGAGGAGTTTGAAGAGGTAGAGGGTGATGCTGATACTTTGGCAGGTCTGTTGCTTGAGATAAAGGGAGATTTCCCTAGTATTCATGAGAAGATAGATTATAAGAATTATACTTTCGAGGTGATGAATGTAGAGGAGCGCCGTATCAGTAAGATTAAGGTTACGGTGCATCCCGTAAGAAATCTGGAAGAAGAAAAAAAATAACATGGTATGGCAGTAGTCAATATACGTGAAGTTTATCCAGGTGTGAGTTTAGGCTTATGGCAGATGGATGAGGAGGTAGAGCAGTTGTTCGAACAGTATCCTCATCTTCAAGCCTATAGATCATCATTGGAGGAAAAATATAAGAATGATGGCAGGAAACTTGAGTTTCTTGCCATTCGTGCATTGATGTATGAGATGTTGAAGGCGAATGGGGCATCCAAGGGATTGCTGTTTCATGCTGGTGATATCATCCATAATGAGGCGGGTAAACCTTTGTTTCGCGGTTATCATATCAGTGTGAGTCATACCAAGGGGTACGCAGCGCTTATTCTTTCCAGAAATCAGGAAGTAGCTGTTGACATAGAATATTTCAGCGATAGGGTAGAACGTATTTCTTCTAAATTCTTAAGAATGGATGAGAATGCTTCTGATTTGGATTCCAAGTTGGTACATTGGTGTGCCAAGGAAACGGTTTACAAATTGTTTTCTGAAGAAAACTTGAAGTTTGATGATATGCGCGTGAAGCCTTTTGATACGATGTCTGATTGGGCTTGTGATGTAGAGAACTTGAAAAATAAGAAGGTAGCGCATGTTGACTTTGAACTGACCATGGAGTTTGTCTTAACTTATGCAGCTATGTAAATTCCTAAAAAATGAAAGTTTTATGAAAATAATAATGGGGAGAGGAGTACTGCTGAGTACTCTTCTTTTTTTTAGTTTCATGGGCTATGCTCAAGAGTGGCAGGTGGTGAGAGAGAATGTTCAGAAGTCTTTTCATAAGACTGTACCTGCTGGCAACTATAGTGGCATTACCCATTTGCATGATGATATATATGCGGTGGTGAGTGATAAGTCGGATAGTGCCCTCTACTTTAATTTTCGCATTCAAGTGAATCCTGTGACGGGCGATTTGGAGCAGGTGGAGAACCTGGGATATACTTTTATGGTGGATGGTAGTCGCTTTGATGGTAAACCATGGCATGGAACGGAAAAAGGTTTTGATCATGAGGCTATAACTAAGGTTTCGGATTCTACAGTGGTAATAGCCAGTGAAGGAAAATGTAGATTGAAGGAATATCTCATAAAGGATTATCCAGCGAAATTATATCTGAAGGGTTGGGAGAATGTTTGGCCGCCATATAATTTTTATCCTAATTATAATTTCGAGTCACTGGCTTTCGATTCTATCCGCCATCTGCTTTGGACAATTCCTGAAAGTACGCTTCGGAAGGATGGTGTACCGGCTACCCCGGAGAATGGATTAGCTAATAAGTTGCGGTTAATGGCTTATTCCTGGTCTCATGGTTTACAAGATTCTATCGGATCTGGCATGACAATGTACGCTTATCAGATGGATGCACCTTCTACTCGTAGAAAAGCCGAGACGTATGTGATGGGAGTAAGTGAACTTTGCGTTTTGCCGGATGGGCAACTTCTGGTATTAGAGCGTGAGGCTTTCATTCCGAAAGTTAAACTGGGCGCATTTTGCAAGTGCAAGCTTTATTTGGTGAATCCTTCAAATGAGATGAGTCTTTCTGATTATGATCATCTCTATCAAGATTCGCCCTTTGTCAAAAAGCAATTGCTTACCGAATGGAAGACTAGTCTGTCGCTCGTAGAGCGTTCTTTTGCAAATTACGAAGGAATGTGTCTTGGCCCCAAATTGGAAGATGGTTCTCAAGTACTTATCCTGCTTTCTGATTCACAAAATCAATATGCGGGAGTATTAAGAGACTGTTTTAAAACAATTGTGATAAAGAAAAAATAAAGTAGAAAAATGAAGAAGATATTTTTGTTCATATTATTCTGTCTTTCCGTATGCAGCATGTCGGCTTACGACTTTCTGCGAGCCGTGAAAGATGAGATTCCGGGAGGCTACAACTTCTGGGTTTATACGCCAGTAGATTATTTTTATTCGCAAGAGCATACACCGGTCATCATCTTTTTGCATGGTGCCAGTCTTTGCGGCAGGAATCTGGATAAGGTGAGAAGGTATGGACCGCTTGATGCCATCGTCAAGGGGCGCGATATCGATGCGCTGACCATCGTTCC
The DNA here is from genome assembly GCF_050313615.1 of Prevotella sp. SGI.167. Classification (NCBI taxonomy): domain Bacteria; kingdom Pseudomonadati; phylum Bacteroidota; class Bacteroidia; order Bacteroidales; family Prevotellaceae; genus Prevotella; species Prevotella sp. SGI.167. The sequence continues at coordinate 13,525 of NZ_JBNPLT010000006.1, forward strand.
GCAGAATCCGGGCGGGGCTTGGAATCCGAAGAAGATCATGGATATGCTCGATTGGGTGAAGAAGAATTATCCGTGCGATTCTACCCGGGTTTATGTCTTGGGCATGAGCTTGGGCGGTTATGGAACCATGGATGTCTGCGCCACTTATCCCGACAGAATAGCTGCCGGCATGGCGCTGTGTGGCGGCTGTTCGTATAAAGATGTGAGCGGATTGGGCGATTTGCCTTTCTGGATTATCCATGGAACTGCAGATAGGGCAGTACCGGTCAAGCAATCGAAGGTGGTGGTAGATAAACTGGTGAAGGATGGCAAGGATACCCGATTGATATACGACTGGTGGAAGGGTGCCAATCACGGTACCCCTGCCCGAGTGTTTTATCTGAAGAAAACCTATCAGTGGCTCTTTTCGCACAGTCTTTCAGATAAAGACAGACCCGTGAACCGCAACATCAGTATTACGATGAGCGATCTGGGAATGGCGTATGGTGATGTGAACCGAAATGCCCCTCAGCCTGAACTCATCGATGGTCCGAGTGTAATCAAGCAAGAGGGAAATGAATATTAAGGAATCAGGTGAACAGTTCTGCTACCTTCTCCAGCCAATTCTTATCAATATCATCGAAGGTGCTGAGGTATTCGCTGTCAATATCCAGTACGGCAAAAAAAATGAAAAACTGTCATTTTCTTAGAAATATTTCTATCCTTTCAATCTTTTTTCGTACTTTTGCACCATCAATTAAAATAAAGAAAATTCAGTTTTTTAAATGAAGTAAGAAAATGGCTGATAAAGATATGAAATGGAAGACGCTCTCGCAGAAGTATCTGATAGAGAAGCCTTGGCTCACGGCACGAGTGGATAAGGTGGAATTGCCTACGGGTGCCATCATCGATGAATATTACGTGCTGGAATATCCCGATTGGGTGAACACCATCGCCATCACGAAGGACGGAATGTTCGTATTCGTTCGCCAGTATCGCTATGCGATAGGTAAGACGGTGAATGAACTCTGTGCCGGAGTGATAGAGAAGGGCGAGGACCCGATGGCGGCTGCCAAGCGAGAGCTGATGGAAGAGACTGGATTCGGAGGCGGTAACTGGCAGAAGTGGATGACGATTTCTGCCAACCCAAGCACGCATACCAATCTAACCCATTGTTATCTGGCTACGGATGTGGAGCGCATGGATGTGCAGCATCTTGACCAGGCTGAGGATATCGAGGTTCGCCTCTTCTCCAGGGATGAAGTGATGGAAATGCTGGAGAAGGGAGAAATCTGGCAAAGCCTGATGGCGGCTCCCCTATGGAAGTATTTTGCGAAAGCAAAGTAAGCTGCAGGGCTTCATTTATAAAAGCCAAGTAAACAGCAGACAATAGACTGTAAGCAATAGATATTAAACAATAAACATTATAAAGATGGTAATAGATTTCGAAAAAATTGCTGAGGCTCATTTGGAGGGCTTCAAGGGTGGACAGGGTAAGCTCGATACTCGTAACTATGTGGATGACAAGGTGAAGATTATGTATTCTACCTTGCGTCCGGGTGCATCAACTGGTCTTCATACTCATGAGGGCAACTGCGAGATTATCTATGTGGTAAGCGGCACTGCTACTTTCCATTATGATGATACCGTGGAGGAGGTTCGACAGGGACAGGTGCATTACTGCCCGATGAACCATGCTCATTATATGGAGAATCTCACCGACCATGATCTGGTGTATCTCGCCATTGTGCCTGAGCATCATTAATATCCCTGGAGTATCAGGGAAAAACACATCATGTTCCTCCTGAGGAAAATGAAAAATAGAAAGTCCAACTCGGATGCCTCTCTCTCTGAAAGGATCCAAGCTGGACTTTCATCGTTTTTATTTCTTCATATTAATCTTCTTCATTTTCCAGCAAGTCGGTGCCGAGGTGAGTGGTCTGTTCACGCTTTAAACGGTCGCGCACCTCCTTAGGTTTGGTGGCGTAGGTAATCATTCGGATAGAATCGTTGTAGCTCACGTACTTCCAGAGCCAGTTGAGCATTACCATTACCTTATTCTTTACGCCAAGGATAGAGCGGAGGTGAACTACCAGCCACAATACCCAGGCAAAGAAGCCCTGGCTGTGGAACTTGCCAAGCTCTACCACAGCCTTGTGTCTTCCGATGGTAGCCATAGAGCCCAGGTTCTTGTAGCGGAAAGGCTTGAGCTGGGAATCAGCAGCTCCCTCGGCAATCTTCTGGATATTCTTAGCCAGGAGTGCTGCCTGCTGAATGGCTACCTGTGCCAACTGTGGATGACCGCCAGGATAAGCTGGGTCTGTGGTCTGGATACACTGGTCGCCGATGGCAAAGAGACCGTCCATGCCTGGGATGCGGTTGAATTCATCTACTACGATTCGGAAACCACGGCCCAGATGATCGCCATCAATACCTGTGATAGGCTGTGCCTTTACACCTGATACCCAGAGGAAGGTACGGGTAGGAATCTCCTGACCATCCTTCATCAGAACCTTGTGGTCCTTGTAGTCGGTTACCATCTTGCCAAACTGTACATCCACACCCATACTGGTAAGGAATTCGTATGCTTTCTTAGAAGAGTCCTGTGACATTCCGGCGAGCAGTCTGTCGCCCGCTTCCAGGAGATAGATGTGCATCAGAGATGAGTCCATATCAGGATAATCATAAGGAATCACGTAGCGCTTCATTTCAGAGAGGGCTCCGGCTATCTCCACACCTGTAGCACCACCGCCTACAATCACTACGTTCAGCAGTTCCTGTCGCTCTGCTTCCGTGGCACAGGTCAATGCACGCTCCAGGTTACTCAGCACGGCGTTGCGCAATCCCATTGCCTCAGAAACGGTCTTCATCGGAATTGCCCATTTCTCGATGTTGGCATTGCCATAGAAATTGGTGGTGGTTCCTGCTGCGAACACCAGGTAATCGTACTCAATCTTACCGATGGAAGTCTGCAGAATCTTCTTGTCTGGGAACACGGCTCTTGCTTCTGCCATGCGGAAGTAGAAGTTCTTGCGCTTGCGGAAAATCTGGCGGAACGGGAAGGAGATGGAACTTGGGTCGATACCTGCCGAGGCAATCTGATAGATAAGTGGAGGGAACTGATGGAAGTTGTTCTTGTCAATCAACACCACCTGCAGGTTTGCATTGCAGAGGTCTTCTGCCAAACGAAGACCACCGAGTCCACCACCTACAATCACAACTCTCTTCAACTGATTTCTCTTGATATTAATACTCATAACTACTGCTGTTTTTTGTATAATTAATTACATATATTTGCTACTGATTTTTCATATTATAGGCATTTAGCCTAGTCATCGCTGAAATTCGCTTGCAAAGGTACAGCTTTTAATTGAGACGGCAAAGAAAGAAGTGTAGAAAAACAGGGTAGAAGACTGTTGCAATCGTTTCCATTTTAGAAACGGGTAACTGATGTTATAAAATGTAATATACAGATAGCATTTTGAGGAGCTCTTCCATCTTTTTGATGCCGTTTTCGCCTTTACTGATACTTTGGCGATAGGTGCGCAGAATCGGCTCCGCGCTTTGGGTAAGCGGGTACCGGAAGAGATTTTCGTGGCTGGTTTTTCGGGCACGTTTGCAAGGTTTTTTTACAAAAAAACGGCTGTACCCAATTGCTTGAGCACAGCCGCCAGTCTGTATCGTATGATTATAGGGCTATTACAAACCCATATCGCCGCCTGGGTTGTTGCCTTCGCCTCCGCCTGGGTTGTTGCCTTCGCCTCCACCTGGGTTGTTGCCTTCGCCTCCACCTGGGTTGTTGCCTTCGCCTCCGCCTGGGTTGTTGTCTGGGTCTTCCACATCGCCTTTATCGCCAGAGGTAACGTTCTTGATAACCTTGCCGTTGCGGTCGTAGCAGGTTATCTGGATGGCAGTGTCCATCAGTTCCTGTTTGATTTCCACGTTAGGCGTGAAGATGACACGTCTGGCAGTGATGAGTCCGCTTGCCACCTCGTTCACAGTTTCCACGCTCTTGGCTCTTACGCCAAATCTCATGGTGCCCAGTCCTGGAATAGCCACGGAGTGACCTTCGGTGGTCCAAGCCTTGATTACCTCGCCTGCGGCATCCCAACATGCCTGCATCACGCCTCGGCTCACTCCGCTGCGCAGAGCAGCCTCTTTGATAACCTTGCTCTCAGAGAGCTTGTTGTAAAGCTCGGTGCCGAGCACGTAACGATACTTACCTTTCAACTCACCCACCTGGATGAGGGTTTCCTTTGCTTTCAGATTAATTGCCATAATACTTTAAATAATTTATAATTAATAATTTAGAGAATTGATAATCGTAATTTCCAAGTTAAATAGAGACTTGGTTGTCAATATCTTTCCCTTCGTAATTTTACCTTTTTACCTTTAAAAAATTCTTTTTACCATTTATCTAATGGTGATGGTAGGCACGAAGTGAGTGGAATCGGCTCGGGTGGAGATATTGTTCTCCTGTTGCTGTCGTTGGTTCTTTCCTATTACCAGTCCTGCGGTGCACGAGCTGGTGAGGTAGGTGACGATGGCAGAGCACACGGCCACGATGAGATACTTGATGAATGCTTTCATGTTTGGGTTCATACGTTTCTCTTGCCCCCTTTTAACTTCCCGTCCTCTTATAAAAAAAGGAAAAGAAGGACTCGTATCGGGACATGGAGTCTAGGTTATAACTTGATGCATCTGAGATTTTCTCTTTCTTGTCTGAGACTTACTCTTTCTTGTCTGAGACTTACTCCAGATGCTCTTTTTCATTTTCCCAACTGGAGAAATATTTTTCTCCAACTAGGAAAGTGATTTTCCAGCGCTTTCTGAATCACGATGCAAAGATACAAAAACAGCCGCCAGCGGTTATGCGTTGGCGGCTGATGCCGTGAGATGGCGGCACATTTTTCAGAATATTTTTTCGTAAATTTCTGAAACGGTATTATCCCGGTTCGCCCAGATACTCCACGATGGCCTTCACCTGTTTAGGCGAGAAAGCCTTGCTGGTCTTCTTGTAGCCCATCTTCTGGAGTTCATCCCACAGAGGGGTACAAAGTCGAATCCAAGCCATCAGATGGTTGACGGCAGTGCGTGGCATGCTCTCGGGAAAGTACATCAGGGCAAGTTCCTTCTTGGTGTACGTGTGAATGATAAATTCTTCCATATTTATTTTGCTTTAAAAATTAATAACTGACTCAAGTTTCTTATGTGGTTCAAGAACGGGCTGAAGGCCCAAAAGCTCCTAGCTCAGGGCACGCCCTGGGTATAATGGCAATCAGCAAGGCACCCTGTAAGGGCAAAAGCTTCAAAATACTGGGCAATATACAAAGCTTTTCAGAAAATAGTCGCTGAAATCCTTGCATCCAGGGGGCAACTGGTGATGCACCAGCGAGGGCAGAATCTCCTTCAACTGCATGTAGAGATGTTCGCCCGGCGCATCCTTGTCGGGATACATGTGCCATTCTATCTTGAGCTTTTCTCCCATTTCTGCCAACCATTGCTTGTCGGCTGGTTTCAAGAGCGTGGCAGACGGAATGGCTATCGCCTTGTGTCCGGCAGAGAGCATCGCCCAGCAGTCGCTGCACCCCTCGGTGATGTAAAGAGGTTCACCAGGCGAAAGCTGTCTTGTGACGGGCAGATTATAGATGCCGCATTGCGAACCGTAGGGGAATCGGAAGCGGGGAATGCTCTTTCCCGAAGCTTCTTTATCTGGATTCGCCTTGCCTAAATCGCTCTTTCCCGAAGCTTCTTTGTTAAGATTCGCCTTGCCGAGATTTCGGTTTTGGATGCCGATGAGTTTTCCGTCCACGTCATAGTACGGAGTCTGTAGCCAACTGATGCCCTCCTTATCCGTCCATGATGTCAGTCGGCACCAGTTTACCACTCTCGCATCAATCCGTCTCTCCTCGAAGAGGAATCTACGTGCCGCCTCGTTGAGCCAAGGATGCTCGAAGAATCGGGCGTACTTGCTGGCATCAAAGGAGGGTGCTTTCGAGGTGGGTGCTTTCTCCGGAGAATATTTCTCCTTTCCATCTGCTATATAAACTTGATGCGCATCTGCCAGCCAACGGCAAGCCGAGAGAAAATCCTTGCCTGTATATTTCATCACAAGGTCGATGGTGCCGATGCTGTGGTCCATACATACGTAGCAGCGGCAATAGTTCTTCCTCGTGTTGAACGAGAAACTGGCGTGATGATCGTCGTGGAAAGGGCAGAGGCACTTGTGCTTCGACACCTGCATTCCCAGTCGCTCTGCGACCTCCTCTATTGGAAGGTCGCGGAGCTTTTGAATTTCATATTTTTCCATACAAAAGTCTTTTTTTACTTTTTTCAAACAAAAGTCTTTTTTCAAGCAAAAGTCTTTTTTCAAGCAAAAGTCTTTTTTCAAGCAAAAGTCTTTTTTCAAGCAAAAGTCTTTTTTTACTTTTTCAGATACTCCTGCGTCTTGGTGTAAAGTCCAGTCTGGGCACAGTAGGTGATAAACTCACGGTTCTTCCAAACCCTGAGCTGATGCTTGGTGCCCTCCTTGCTCTTGCCCAGGCTCAGGCGCAATGCCTCCAGCTGCTGCTCGTTGAAGGAATTATCCAGGCTGTCGAGCATATTCTTTGGTCCGCTCTTCTGAGTCTCCTCCTCGTTGGCATCTGCGCCCTTAAACATGTCGCCGAATACCTTTACCTTCGACCACAGGTCATAGTAGCAAAACCATACCACGAAGTCGCCGATGCTTCGAGCCCACTGCTGATCGTTCAGAATCCACAGCACTGCCCCCTTCTTCCATGCCGAGAAGATGCTGCGGTGGGAGAGCTCCCAGAGCATGTCGTCGTCGGCTAGGTCGGCTAGCTTCGCCATCTCCTCTGCCAGCTGGTCAGCTATCTTGTTGAGCGGCTTCACGGTGAATGCGCCCTTGCAGTTGTCCAACCTGAGCAGATAGCTGTCCAGCTGTTCCATGAAGTCCTGCCCATAGGTGCCTTGGCGTGGAATCCTGCCCAGTCGCTCGCCGCGAGCCTTGTAGGCAAAGGGGATTCTGCCGAAGAAACCGTTGGTCAAGTCTTTCTTGTAGAAGAGGCGGGCGGCATCGGGGGTGGAAGTAAAAGTGAGGTTCACCCGCAGCACGGGGTTACCCGTCACGCCATCAGCCGTGGCACGCAGGGCACCAGCTCGCTGACAGTCGTAGATGTTTCTCACCATCTGGCTCACCTGTCTGTGACCGCCGCACATCTTGTCTGCCATCTCCACCTCGGGCAGGTTGAGGTATTGGGTTCGCTCGCCCAGCTTCTCCAGAGCCATGGCGTTCTGTATGAAGGCAGGGTTGGTGATGTCGGCAGGTGGAAACCAGAAGCTCACGTCCGGACGCTCGGGTTTTTCCTTGTTGGCACCCTTGGTCTTCATCTGTCGTTGCCAGTCCACGAGTTTCTTATACTCTATCTCATCGTGTTTGCGAAAAGGCCGCATGATTGCCTCTACAAGATGGCTCAATTGCGCCTTTCCGATGCCCGAAGGACCTATCAAATGCCCCATTTGGCCGCACATTTCATAAAATTTGTTGTCGCAATACATGAATCTTACGTCCGTGAGATGGGCTGCCAAGGCAGGAATTGCCATCGGAATGAGCACTTCTCGCATGTCTTTTGAGGCTTGTGAGAGGGCAAGTTTCACAAATTCTGTGCCTTTGCCCGGTTTTGGCATCGCTGGAGCGGTGCTGCTAAAAATGTTGTAATTCATTGCTTTCTAGAGAATTAAATCAATTTTTGGTTTGTTACTTGGGGGGCTTAGCGTCTCAGTCTCAGTGTCTCAGTTGTTTTAAAAGGGGTATCCACTTCTATCTATATGTTATATAACTAATTAATTATCAATAAGTTATAAGACATAAGAAAGGGGGTATGAAGTGGATTTGTGACTTTTTTCCTAACTGAGACTGAGACGCTGAGACGGTTTTGCTGCCTGCAAGCTGAGCTTGTCAAGCAGCTTTGGCCCCCGAAAATCATCTCTTCATCTGATAGTCCACGATGGCGTCCTTGGCGATGGCTGCTTCCTTGTAGATAGCCTCGGCGATGTTTTCGCCCTCGTCGCAATACACTTTGAGTGTGAGTTGTATGGCCTCATCTTTGGTCTTGCTCACTCTGCCGTGCGCCAGCTTCTTGATGAGCTGCGACTGCGGCTTAACCTTGGGCTTGGCCACGAAGTCGAAGGTGCCGTCGGTCATCTGCTGAGCGATGCCATGGCATCGGAATCGTGGCAACAGGCCTGCCACAGGCTCATCGGGCGAGAAGAGGAAGTTTCTGCCACCGTCGTAAGAAGCCATGCCAGAGAGCAGTGTGTGCTGCTGGGCGGTTAAGAACTCGGAGTGCTGCTGGGCAGCGGTTAAGAACTCGGTGTGCTTCACACCATCCATTTTAAAATCATTGTTATACATAATCTTAACGTTTTACGAGTAGAAGAGAGCCTTTTCAAGAAAAGAAAGGTGTCGACACTTATTTCCCGGGAACTCTCTCTCTGATAGACTCGTATCAACTCAGATTCAACAATTTGTTTTGTCCTTTCGACGGGTGCAAAGGTAGTAATAGATGGTGGATGGTCAAAAGGTGGTAATAGGTACTTTCAAAAAAATAATTACCACCAAATTACCCGCTCACTTTCAGATAGTTAGCGAAAAAATGGTAATTTGTTGGTAATTTTCTGGGGTAATCTTTATTTCATGTTCATGGTGAGCCAGGCTTTTATCAGCTTTGCTTGCTCATCTGAGAGTTTGGTGGTTTTGCTCAATTCCTTGTGGCTCTGCGAGGAGTTCCAATTTTCCTTGATCAGGTCTGCAAGTCTTGAGCAGGATGCTACATCGTGGCCCAGGGTTTTTAAATGACTGTTCAGAAGTCCAGCCACATTGCACACCAGCGTGATGTTGATAGAAGTGTTGTTTGAGCTGCTTTTGGGATGCTTTCGGGAGATTTCCTCTACCAGCTCCTCCTTCTCCAGCAAGTACTTCCACAGCTCCTCCCATAGGGGCCAGCAAGCCTTGAAAGCCTCCTTTCTGTTCCAGCCCTTGGTGGCTTCCAGTATCCCGTAGAGCAGCGCCTCTTGCCGGGCGTCCGTCTTAGCCACCCCAGTGCTTCTGAATCGCTCTATCGGGTCGCCACGGCGGTAGATGGTCTCCTTGCCGGTGGATGGGTCGAACTTGTTGGCCTCTATCTCTTGACAGAATTTCTCGAAGAGGGGCTTGGCTTCTGGGTTGCGGTCTTGTGAGCTCATGATGGCTATCCAGATGTCCTGATATTTCTCAAACACCTCGTCGCCGGCTGCCATCAATCTTGCGAAAGTCAGGGCAGCTGTCAGGGGAGGCAATTCCCTTTCCATTCCTATAGTTCTGCCTAGGCAGGCTGTTTCTATAAGCAAGTCGGTCACCGCATATCTCGCATCATCCAGGTCTTCGGCGAATCGGGCTAAGTATCGTTCGGTTTCATCCCAAGCCAGGAGGTCTAGGTTGCGGAGTTTATCTGCCACATCGTCATTTGTTGTGTCAGAGGCTTTTTTTTCTCCCATTATTCGTAGGTATTGAGCCTGCTGTCTATAAATCGGTTCTTCTTTTCTGAGGTTCTTGCGCCTTCTGTCGTTTTGTGTCATGCTTTACCGTATGCTTTGTCCATGAATGATTGGGTGGATTGAATTGGGTCGCCATCAAAGAGCCCTATCTCGTGGTTCACATCCTCGATGTTTTTACGTTCCGCATCAGTCATCTGTTGCGTCTTGGCAGTTTTTCCTCCAAGCGTGATAGGGCGGGCGCCTATTGGCGATACCTGGATGCTGTCGGCATTTTCTGCGCAAAGTTTCATGTATTCTCGCTGTTTCTCGTCTTCTTCGTTGAAACTGAGTTTTTCTCCCTCAGACGATTCTTGTATGATAACGAGATTGGAATGAAACATTTCACGATAGATGATATTGGCACGTCTCATAGCTTCGGTTACTTTTGGGTCGTTGATTTGCGGGAACTTTACACACAGTTTATTGAAACCACGTGGAAACTGCTTTCTGTCGCTCACTAAACTCCAGAAGTGCTTGTCATCGCGGATGGGCACCACTTTCACCAGGAGTCCATAGCGGGCAAAAGCCTTGCTCAGGGCACGGGCAAGTGAATCGGCCACGGTATCGGTCTTTTTGAATACGGAAGATTTCACTTCGATGGCTACACGCTGATAGGTGCCGCGGTTGTCTATGATGATGTGAAGTGACTCGTAGTCGTCTTCTATCACGGCTTTATCCAAAAAGGGTTTCGGACGATGGCTTATGCTTCTACAGCGGGCTAGTTCCAGGATGGCAAATCCATCCTTCGGTGCAGAAGTGTATTTGTGGTAGAGCTTTTTCTTTCTGCTGCTGGTAAAGGTTAGCGTTGGTTTTACGCTAGCCGAATCAAATGGAAAGGCTAGCTCAGTTTTTGCGCTAGCCGGATTAACAGGAAAGGGACAACGCTCGGCAACCTGCTGATTTGGTTCGGCAGCCTGCTGATTTTGTTCTGCAAGGAGCATCTGATAGTCATTTTCTAGCAGATAGTTGAGCAGTTCGCTCTTTTTCTCGAACGCCTGTCTTGGGTTAAAACTCTCCGATAGCTCGGGGAATAGGTTTATGGAGGAGTCTTTCTTCTCTATGACCTCAAACTCGTATCTATATAAAGCGTATTCCATGGCTTTTTTTGATGATTTTGTTTTATTATTTTTTATTAATTTGTGTTTAATGCAGTATTGAAATGCCACATTTTAGCCAACAAAAGTAATAAAAAATACCGAAAGCGATTAATTATTTTACGTTCTTTAACTTAAAACTATTCAGCAATCTGATGAATCACATAGGTCACCACGCCCCAAACCATGAACCGGTTGGTTTCATCTACCCGGATAGGAGAGAAATCACTGTTCCATGGGATGAGCCAGCCAAAGGTTCCGCTTTCGTCCATTTTGAACTGTTTGATGGTGAATTCGCCATCCACGAAGGCGATGACGAAGTTGCCGTTAGAGGGTTCTATCTGCCGGTCAACCACAGCGAGGTCACCGTCAAAAATGCCTGCATCCTTCATGCTGTCGCCCGAAATGCGCACGTAAAAAGTTGCCTCACGATGGCGAATCAGAATATCGTTGAGGTCTATTTCTCCCTCCATATAGTCTTGTGCCGGCGAAGGGAAGCCGGCTTTTACGCTTTGTTCAGCCAGCGGAATCGGCATTTCGGATCCGAATTCCGCAGGGTGAAATGTCAGTTTTATCTTGTCTTTATTCTCCATTTCGTTTATTTGCTCTTTACTTTCAGAATTTCATTGATGTCTGTAGTGAACCGTTTCGACATATATTCCCGCTTCAAGTCGAATCGGCAACCGTTTCCCTGTACGGCTTGACGGATGGTTCCATAGCCGTTCTTCCGGTTGATGGCATCGATGGCTTCCATCAGTGCCTTTTGCTTGCTTCGGTCGATAGGGTCGAAGAGGTCCTGCTGGCGAGGATTGTCGGGGGAGATTTGCCACAGGATAACGCCTGCTTTCTTGAAATTGAATGACATTCCTGGGCGGTCAGCTCTGCTGTCTGTCATTGGTTTCGGATATTTGGCGCGGAGAATAGTGAGGGCGGCACCCACAATCTCGTCCTGCGCATTGGTGGCGATGGGTAGGGTGAGGGAGTCGTGGATGGTATATTCGGGCACGTTCTCATTGAATCTGGAGGTCCATGCGAACACGGTAATACCCTGGCATACGCTACCTTGCCTCCTTAATTTTTCAGTACAGCGTACTGCGAAATTAGCCACGGCTTCTTCTATCACGTTCTTGTCAGTAATGCCCTCGTCGGCAAAACTCCTGCTGGTGCAGATGCTCTTCTTCTGCGGCAGTTCCTCGATGCTGATGCAACTCTCTCCGTTCAGTTCCTTCCAGGTCCTGACGGTGGTGATATTGAAATGGCTGCGCACCCAACTTTCTTTCTTTTCCGCAAACTGGGCAGCAGTTCGGATTCCCATATAGTCGAGCTTCCGGGCTATCTGCCTGCCTATTCCCCATACGTCTTCTACGGGGAAGAGAGACAGCGCCTTGCGTCTCCGTTCGTCTGTGTCGATGAGACAACAGCCCTGATATCCCTTGTATTTCTTGGCGAATTTAGAACCGATTTTTGCCAGAGTCTTCGTTTCTGCGATTCCGATGGAGATAGGGATGCCCACGGCTCGGAACACATCAGCCGAAATCCTGGCTCCATATCGGTGGAGGAGAGATTCGTGATCTGAAGATTCATAATCAGGAGAAGTAGAAGTTTTCTTCAGATATTCCCTGAAGAATGACTCTGCCATAGAACTGTCCACTTCGAAGAAACTCTCGTCGATGGAGTATTGGTCGATATGGGGTGAGTAGTGCGATAGCATCGACATCACCCTATTGGAAAGTGAACCATAAAGCGTGTAGTTGCTGGAGAAGATAGCTACGCCTTCAGCCTCCAGCTTTTCCTTTACCTGATAGAATGGGTCGCCCATCTTGTAGCCTAAAGCCTTGGCTTCTTCGGAGCGTGCGATAATACACCCGTCGTTGTTACTCAAGACAACCACGGGCTTCCCTATCAGGTCGGGGCGAAACACTCGTTCGCACGAACAGTAGAAGTTGTTGCAATCTGCTAATCCTATCATTTCCTTTAAAATTAACAACGATTTCTTGTACAATCTGCAAAATTACGAAAAATATTCCGAAACCTATTATCTTTTATCCTTGTTTTTTGGTTGTTCCGTAATTTTTTCTTAACTTTGTGCCCATAATTTAGATTAGAATAATCGTAAAATCAGAACGATATGAAAGATATGTTATCATTGAGTCAAGAGCGATTCTCGGCTCGTAAGTTTACCTCTGAGGCTGTAAGCCAGGAGGATTTGGATTATATCATGCAGTGTGTGCAGCTGGCACCGTCTGCTGTGAACAGACAGCCTTGGCTCTGGCTCATCGTCCGTTCTGCAGAGGCTAAGGAGAAATTGCAGGAATGCTACGATCGTGAGTGGTTTAAAACAGCACCGATGTATATCGTGGGCATGAAAAACGTGAATGAAAACTGGGTTCGCAGATATGATGAGAAGCCTCATGGAGATATTGATGTAGCCATCGCTACAGAGCATCTTTGTCTGGCAGCCACCGAGCGTGGACTTGGAACCTGCTGGGTATGCAATTACGATACCGATAAGATGCAGCAGCTTTTCCCTCGTGAGGGCTATGAGGCAGTTGTTATTATTCCTATCGGGCATATTGCAGAAGATTGTCCTCATGCCGAGAAAAAGCGCAAGGACATGAGCGAGATAGTAGAAGAAATCTAGGATAAAAATGGATGTAAAATGGAAATGGCTTCCCTTTTCGCCATACATGCCGGGTACGCCATATTAACATGAATATGAAAAGAATAAGAAAGATATTAATAGGTGGAATCATGATGATTCCTGCCCCTGTCTTTTCGCAGAATATGATGATGCCCATGGGGCAGAATACAACGGTTCCTGTAGAGCAGACTACCCATTACAAGCGCTATCATGGTGATGGAATCGATGATGTCCTGCGCCTGGTGCCAACGGCATCTGTCTTCGGATTGAAGATGTTGGGCGTGGAGGCTGAGAGTTCCTGGAAGCGAAGGATTGCTGTTTCGGTGCTCTCGTTCGGCGTCAATGCGGCTGTAACCTATTCGCTCAAGAAGTCGATACACAAGATGAGACCCGATGGGACTGATAATGAGTCGTTTCCTTCCGGACATACCTCTGTGGCTTTCTGCGGTGCCACCACATTGATGCACGAATATCGCAAGGTTTCTCCTTGGATTGGTGTGGCGGGCTATGCGGTGGCTACGGGAGTGGCTGTGGATAGAGTGCGCCGCAATCGCCATCATTGGGAAGATGTCGTGGCGGGTGCTGCCATCGGTGTAGCCTCAGCAGAAGCCGGCTATCTGATAGGCGATTGGATTCTGGGAAAGAACAAGAAGAAAGGAAAGGAGAGTGATGGAGAGAAAGAGAAGGATATCAATGACAATATCAGTCTTTCGGTAGCTCCGACAGGTATTGATTTAGCTATCAGATTATAAAAAACAATCAGTTGTATAGAACGGAAAAATCAGCAGAAAAGAGTCTTCCTGCTGATTTTTCCGTTTTTATTATTTCTCCATTCCTCCTGTCTGGATTCCCTGTTGCTCTTCCTGGAAGTCATTCTTGATGTTTGACTTCGCCTGCTGGAATTGCTTCTTGGTGTTTCCGAACTTCCATGTCAGGGTAAGACTGATCTGGCGCAATGGCACTTTTACGGTCATGTTCTGTACGTAATCCGAACCCACGGTCTTCTGCTTGATGTTGAGCTTGTCGTCGGTAGGAGTGAGGAACATCAGACTCAGGTCAAGCTTATCCTTCACGATAGATTTGGAGAGGGTGGTATAGAAGAACGACATACCGCTCTGATAGCCCTGCAGATTATGCTGCTTGGTCTGGATGATGCTACCCACGGTCCATTGCAGTTCCCAAGGCAGGGTCTGTTGCAGGTTGATCATCGTGCTGCTGTTCCATCCGTTGTTCTTCCATCCCAGGGCATCGCTGCGCAAATCGTTGTAGCTCAAGCTCTCGTTCAGCATCAGTCTTGTTTTCTTGAACATCAGCCAATTGATGAATACATTCATGCTGGCGTTGCGGGTCTTCGAAACATTGCCGTAGGTGGTGTTGAGCAGGTTGTCGGCATCGAGGAAGGAATACTGCTCTATCTTGTTGTCGCAGAATCCGTAACCCAGGGTGGTGCTCAACATGAATCGCTGGTTATAGTAATTGAATACCATGTTCAGCTGATGCGACTTCACCACGTCGAGATCTGTATTGCCATAGGAGATGGCAGTAGGATTACTTCGGTCTATGTATGGATTCAGATAAGTGATGCCAGGACGGGTGATGCGCAGCTGATAGTTCAGTCCGATGTTCATGCCTGGAGCGATGTTGTAGGAAAGGCTGGCGCTAGGTACGAGATTGCCGTACTGTTTGTCGAAGTCATCGCCCTTGCCCTGTTCAAACTTCACCTTTTCCCAGGTCTGCTCGTAGCGGGTTCCCATCATCGTTCCCCATTTTCCGAAGTTTCCTTTCCATTCAGCGTATGCAGCCAGAATATTCTGGGTGTTCTTGTATTCCATGCTGTTGGCTGGGTTCAGAGTCTCGGTCTTATCGGCTGCTACATCATAGTAGCGGGAATCGCTCTTGTTGGTGCGGGCGATGTATTTGGCGCCGAAGTTCAAGCGCTGTGTCTCGCTGAGCGAGTGGGTGAAGTCTGCCTGGAAGGTATGCTCAGTGCCACGGGTTTTGCTCTTTGAGAGCAGGTCGTGGAGCTGAATTCCCGTTACCTGACTGATGTCATCATAGAACGTATAGTTGTCGATATGGGTAGGGTTGTTGCTGAAGAGATAGCTGAGGATGAGGTAGTTGGTTCGCTCCTTGTTGAAGAATCTCTGATAGTCGATGCTTCCATTGAAAGAAGTGTTGTCCAGATTCTGCTTCATCTCGTTGCCATATTCGAAGCCCTTGCCATAGATGCCGCCAGACATCTGGGTAAGCGGATGACCGTTCAGCTTCTGACCGAAGGTGGTCAAGCCAGCCGTGGCGCTGATGTTGCTCAGCGAATCGAGTTCAAAGCTGAGACTGATGTTACCCATCGAGAACGGCTGCTTCATGTCTGATTTCTGATAGTAGTTCATCAGGCTTCCGTCTTTCTGCGTACGGTCGAAGGAGATGGTTGTACCGTTCATCTTCTGGTAGTTGTACATACCGTTGGCACTGTAGGTGAGTTTGCCCTGCTGACCGCTGATGAAGGCAGAGATGCGCTGAGCCTGATTGCCGGTAGCAGCACTGATGTTGCCGTTATATCCATTGCTGAGGTCGCTGCTTCCAGCTCCGCCCAAGGTCTGCTTGTTGAGTACGATGTTGAGCACGCCGCCCGTTCCTTCTGCATCATATTTGGCTCCAGGGTTGGTAATCACTTCTATGTTCTTCACCATGTTGGCAGGCATCGCCTTGAATATCTGCGATGGGTTGGCAGAGAACATGGGATTCGGCTTTCCGTCTACGTATACCTTGAAGCTGGAAGAACCATTCACGGTGATGTTGTCCTGTCCGTCTACAGTTACCATCGGAACCTTGCGCAGCATATCGAGTACGGTAGAAGCCTTGGCATCGGCATCCTGCTCTACGTTGTAGGTCATCTTGTCGGTCTCCATCTTAACCAAAGGCTTGGAGGCAACCACGGTTACAGCATCCAGGTCCATATCCTTCCAGATGGAATCAGTAGCCTCAACCTGGTTCTGTGCGAAACTTTCGAGCGAACATACGAGCAAAGAGCTCAGTATTATCATATTTTTCTTGTTCATAACAATCTTTTTTTAGTTTTAATACTTCTTTCTTTTTCTGTTTGACGATGCAAAGGTAAATGGATTTTTTGGAATGACAATGAACGGAATAGGGGTTTAACCCAACTATAACTTTCTGAAAGCTCTTCTTAACGTTCAGATAACATAAAAACAGAATAATCCCGATAAAAAGCAAAAAATGTAAGCGAAAGTTTCGCTTATCTCAACTTTTATTTGTAATTTCGCAGAAAATTTAATATAATTGAAATAAATCATGATGAAAACAACAAGAAAGAGCCTCTTGGCTCTCACTTTCAGCGCAGCTCTCTGTGCTTCGCTTTCTGCCAATGCCGATACTATCGAGGTGCAGAAACTGAAGCATGTGGGTCCATTCCCTGTGTCTACTCCCTGGATGGCAGACAGCGTAAATGTGAAGGGAGAAAAGTTTGCAATGGAGGGGGTATTAGACTCTCCATTATCGTTCAGCCTATTGAATAATGGCAAGGAAGTGGCTGCTTCTCAGCTCTTGGCTGATAATGCCAAGCAGAATGCACTCCATCTGGCTTCCTTCACCGTATCTAACACCAGCCGTACCAAGGCTACTGTAGAGGTAAAGGGCTTGAAGCAATACCGCCTCTTCGTAGATGGCGAGCAGGTGAAGGTGAATGCTGACAAGGCCGAGACCGTCTTGCTGCCTTCTACCCATACTGTGGTCATCAAATATCTCACCGCATCTGATTCGTCTTCCGATAAGACTGCAGACAAGGATGCTGCCAACGATTTCAAGGTGAGCGTTACTGCTGCCGATGGCAAGCAGCTGAGCGTGGGCGAGGCTTCTGCCAATACCAAGCGCAACCTTAATATATATGATGCAATCTGCATGCCAAACTATTCAAGTGTGGCACTTTCGCCAAATGGCAAGTTTATGATTGTGCGCAAGACTTGGGTAGACCGTCAGGGCAAGAAGCATAGCATCAACGAGCTGAGAAACAGCCAGACCAACAAGGTCGTTGCTTCCTTTGAGGAGAACATAAGATGGATGCCTCGCACCAACAAGATGTACTTTACCGAGAAGGCGGGCGACAATGCCATCGCCGGTGAAGGAAAGGCAGACGGAGCCATGCAGCTTATCACCATCAATCCGCTGAATATGGAGCGTGAGGTGATGGCGGCTAATATTCCGGAAGGCTGGTTCCAGTTTACTCCTGATGAGAAATCGCTTATCTATACGCTTTATATAGAGGGTAGAAAGCAGGATGCTCAGGTGTTTGATGTAAAGGAGCCTGATGACCGCCAGCCTGGATGGAGAAACCGCAGCTATCTTGCCAAGTATGATTTGGTATCGGGCATTCTCCAGCCGCTTACTTTCGGCTATCACAATGTATATCTCAATGATATCTCTGCCGACTCCCGCTATCTGCTCATCGGCAAGAGCGAGGAGCGTCTTACCAAGCGTCCAACAACGCTCAATTCCCTCTATCGTCTCAATCTGAACGACATGAGCGTGGAGACTTTGGTAGAGAAGGGAGAATTCATCAATAGTGCCCAGTTCTCGCCAGACGGCAAGAGCATCCTCATAACCGGTTCGCCTGAGGCTTTCAATGGCATCGGAAAGAATGTAGAAGAGGGACAGACACCAAGCATGATAGATACACAGCTCTATCTGATGACTTTGGCAGACAAGAAGGTGAAACCGATGACCAGGGATTTCAACCCTAACGTGCAGAGCGTGGATTGGAGCATGGCGGATGGAAACATCTATTTTACTGCCGAGGATAAAGACTGCATGCATCTCTTCCAGCTCAATCCTAAGACCGGAAAGTTCACTCTCCTGAAGACTCCGGAAGAGAATATCAAGAGCTTCTCCATTGCAGCGGCTGCTCCGGAAATGGCGTTCTCTGGTCAGAGTGCTTCCAATGCCGACCGTCTCTACAAGATGAATACCAAGGCACAGAAGGCTCTGCTGGTGGATGATCTCAGTGCCCGACTGCTGAAGGACATCGAGCTGGGCGAATGCAAGGCATGGAACTATGTGAACTCTCGTGGCGATACACTCTGCTGCCGTTACTATCTGCCTCCTCACTTCGATGCTGCGAAGAAATATCCTATGATTGTGTATTACTACGGCGGTTGCAGTCCTACCACCCGTATGTTCCTGGGTCACTATCCTCATCATGTATATGCAGCGATGGGATATGTTGTTCTGGTGGTTAATCCTAGCGGTGCTACCGGTTTCGGTCAGAAGTTCTCTGCCCGCCACGTGGATACGGCAGGCGAGGGCGTGGCAGAAGACATTATTGCCAGCACAAAGGCTTTCTGCAAGGAACATAACTTCGTGAACAGTAAGAAGATAGGATGTATCGGTGCAAGCTATGGTGGATTCATGACCCAGTACTTGCAGACCAAGACCGACCTCTTTGCTGCAGCCATCTCTCATGCCGGTATCAGCAATCATACCAGCTATTGGGGCGAGGGTTATTGGGGCTACAGCTATAGCGAAGTTTCCATGGCGAATGAGTATCCTTGGACCAACAAGCATCTCTTCGTAGATCAGAGTCCGCTCTATAATGCTGATAAGATTCATACACCATTGCTCTTTGTGCATGGTACTGCCGATAACAATGTACCAGTGGGCGAGAGTATCCAGCTCTATAATGCATTGAAGCTCCTCGGCCGTCCAACAGCGATGGTATTGGTAAAAGACCAGGATCATCACATCATAGACTACGAGAAGCGCCTCAAGTGGCAAGATACTATCTTCGCCTGGTTTGCCAAGTGGTTACAGGATGATGCCAGTTGGTGGAACGATATGTACGGCACCGAGAAGATGTAATTTCTCTTCTGCCTTCTTCACGCTTCCTGATTCCAGAATCAGCTGTTTCACTTCTTCGTAGTCCGTATATTGCGGATTGCGTTCCATGAAGATGCGGCAGGCACGGTCGATGAGTTTATGGTTGATGAGTTTGGCGTTCACCATCTTGTTGCCTTCCACCCGTCCTTGCCTGATCTGAAGGGAAGTGCTTATCATGTCCAGAATCATCTTCTGCGATGAGCCTGCTTTCATGCGAGTGCTTCCCGTTACAAATTCCGGTCCTGTGATGACTTCTACGGGATAATCGGCTGCTTGGGCGATGGGAGAGTGGGGATTGTTGACCATGCAACCCGTAGGAATGCCTTCTTTCTTGCAATGCTGCAAGATGGAAAGCACGAATGGGGTTGTGCCGCTGGCAGAAAAACCGAGTACGAAATCCTGCTTTGAGATATGTTTATCGCAGAGCTGGTGCCAACCATTCTCCAGGTCGTCTTCTCTTGATTCCCTGGTTTGCGTAAGGCAGCCGATGCCTCCAGGGAAGATGGCTTGTATCTGCGAACCGTCGATGCCATAGGTGTTCTGTACTTCTATGGTATCGAGGGTAGCCAGTCTTCCGCCCGTTCCGCAACCGGCATAGAAGAGTCTTCCGCCCTTCTTCAGCTGCCCTTCGATGGCGGAAATCAGTTGGTTGATGGCGGGTAATGCTTCTTCTATTGCCAGAGCCACCTTCTTGTTTTCTGCATTGATATGAGCGGTGAGTTCTTCCACGCTCATCTTTTCCAGATGTTCGTAGAGCGAGCTCTGCTCTGTTATTCTCTTTTCTTCTTTATTTGGCATATTATTTTATCTTTTGGTTGTAGATTACGAAAAGCTTGATTTCAGGCTATTTCCTATGGCTATAGCCGATAATCCTGATGCAGGTTTCTATTCTTCTGCCAGGAAATAAACCGGAGCATTGCGTGAACCTTCTTTAATCAGGAAACCGGATTTTTCCAGTTGCTTCAACCAGTTGAGTGCAGTCTGTTTGCGGATATGAAATTCCATTTCCAGGGTTCTGCGGTTGATGGAGCGATGGTCTTTCATATACTCTCTTATTTTCTCCTTCAAGGTATCTTCAGAGAAAGGGTAGGAGCGGGAAGTATATTGCGATTTCTCGAAATGAGTATGATGCTTCACCTGTTTCAGCAGGTCTTCATTGGGGCGGAACTTGATGCCCCTTACGCTAACGTAGTCGGCTCTCACCTTGCTGTCAGGCTTCAGTTCATCCATATCCAGATTTACCGAGAGTGAGAGGTATCCGATTTCCGGGATGTTGATACGCTTTCCATCCTGCAGGTCTTCTTCGATAATGTCACGCAGTTGCATGAAGACAGTAGCCACTTCTCCCTTTCCCAAACAGCTATGTTGGGCTATTCGTTCTATCATCTGCTTGTCTGTCATCGCAGGTTGCTCAAAGATATGGGCGAATCGGCGTGTCTCTTCATTTCCTCCAGCATTGGGAAGATAATGTATTTCATATTTTATAGCCATAGTATTCTCAGTTTTATGTCAGCAAGAATAAAATGTTCTTGTTATCACCCATTATTGTCTGGTTGACGTCGCAAAGATAAACAATTATTCTGAGAATCAAGAAGAAAGGAGGAAAGAAATACAGATAGAATTTGGAAATACTGTGATTGGCGGTTTGAAATGACAGAAATAGTTGTTGGAAAAGATAGGAATAGTTGTCGAAAGAGATAGTATCATCAGCCGCACAACAGCTGTTATGCAATCGCACATCAGCTGTTGTGCGGTTGTCTGCCACGTGTTGTGCGCTCGTAAAGCGGCTGTTGTGCAGTAATTTTTGTAACTCCCTTTATCATATTGCAATCCCTTCCCTTGTTACATTATGATTAAATAAGGTATGACGGTTTTCTTCCCATTCTTTTTGTGAGAATAGTACAGGATTGATAGTTTCATCAATATCCCATCCTAATTCTCTTAGTGGATAGGAATACTTGTCGTAATCTTGCAGAGTGACCTTTGGCTTGTCGAGAAGAATAAGAATGTCCCAATCGCTTCCTTCGTGTTCTGTACCTCTGGCGCGAGAACCGAAAAGGATAGCCTTTGCGTGAGGGTCTATCTCATACAATTTGTTGTGCATCGCTTCTATAATTTTGTTCTTCTTCATACGCAATCATTCACTATTTCACCGCAAAATTATATACTCATTTTATTCAAGTTTCGCAAGTGAGGGAATTGATTGAAGTTAAAGAAGTTATCACTCCCTACGGTCGTTCGGGAAGTTAAGGGACAATAGTATTCTAGCGTAAAACGTAGGACATTTGTCCCTTAACTTCCTTCTAACTTCCCTAACTTCACTTAACTTCCCCATATGCGAAAGTTCAGTCATTTTACGCCTTGTTGGCCAATGGCGCTGCCTGGGTATAGACTCTTGCGCCAAGCTCCTTGTCGAGCATGTATAGACCATAGCCGTTGTCCTTGATCATGCGAAGGTTGTCGATGATGTTCTGGGCGTTCTCCTCTTCCTCCACCTGCTCATCTACAAACCACTTGAGCATGCTCTGTGTGGCATAGTCATTCTCCTGGGTAGTGAGAGCGAAGAGGTTGTTGATGAGGGAGGTAACCTTCTGCTCGTGTGCCAAGGTTGACTCGAAGATATCCAATGGATTCTCCCATGTGGTAGGAACGGCATCTATAGCCTTCAATTCCACGTGACCGCCACGCTGGATGATGTAATTGAATATAATCTTGGCATGGTCTTGCTCCTCCTGAAACTGAACCTGGAACCAGTTACCCATACCTGGGTTGCCGTTGGCATGGCAATATGCCGCCATAGACAAATATAGGTAAGCTGACCACATCTCTGCATTAATCTGGGCGTTGAGCGCCTCTTCTACTTTCTTATTTAGCATGGTTTTCTAAATTTAATGGGTTAGACTTTTTGTTGGTACCATATATGAAGAATGGCAATTCTTTGCCTTTTCTTACAAGCACATCGCAAAGTTACGGCTTTTATTTGAAATGACAAAAAATATTAAGAAAATTTTAATCTTGGAAGATTCAATTTCTGAAAGTATGGTTACTCAACTTTCGTACACGCGAAAGTTGAGTTAATTATCTATAATAAAACAATACCATAGAGCAATACTGCGTTAAATTAACATTTAATCGTCTGTAAATCAATAACTTATATTAAGAAATGCTTATGAAAACTTAACTATAAAAAGTTGGTCAAGTCGCTGATTTTCAGTAACTCATTAAGCGTTATCGCAAGGAACTTCTCAAACTCTCAACCCTCATAGTTGCAGATGCTTACTTCTCTACAAGTACATTTGTTAATGGGATAAAGAAAGAAGGGTTCTCTTTGATAAGCCGCTTTCGTGACAATGCTTGTCTCTTTTATGTCTATGCTGGTCCACGTACTGGAAAACGTGGTCGCCCCAAGACCAAGGATGGCAAGATTGATATGAAGAATCTTGACCTCACTCGAATGGAGAAGATGGAGATGAAAGATATAGAAGGAACAGCTTATACTTTGATTGCCTATTCCAAGGCACTCAGGTGTAAAGTTAGACTTGTCATCTGGCAGATGCCGAATGGCAAGAAGAAACTATTCTTCTCTACAGACACCTCACTTTCGGGTGAAGAGGTACTTCTTTATTATAGAACCAGGTTCCAGATCGAATTTTGCTTTCAATGCTTCGTTCACATCACTAAATGTTGCCAAGGTAACTATGAAGGAGATGGGAATGGAATATTCTATGTCTTCATTCAAGTCACTGATGACCAACATTTATCTGGTGAAACGAATTTTTAAAGCAAGTGGGTACACCCCGAACCGAACTTTAATTAGCAAGATTTTCAAAGATCTCTCGTGCTTACAGCGTATAGCTGCTTAGCACATTATTGAATTATTAACGAACTATTGTTATTTGATATATGCAAATAATCAAGCGCTTTTATCTTCTTTGAAAGCTGTTTTTATACAATCCCAAGAGGCTCGTGAGGATATCTTCAAGGCAGATTAATATGCCCCTAAAACCTTCCAGTCGTCTATGAGTTTGAACAGTCGGGGCATGGCTGGCTTGTAACTGTCGGGATAGGTGAGGGAATAAACGAAGAGTATTCTGCCACTCTTGATGAATTTATCGTAATGACTGTAGCCATCTACTCTTACTCCGTTTTCATAGACAGGACCGGAGAGGATGAATGCCTTATTCGATGCCTGCATCGTCCGCTCCGAATGAAGCTTCTGGGCTAGAGAATCTGCACAAGCCTGGAGGGTGTTGCTATTGTTGGGGGTAACGTAACTCTCCAGGATGATGTTGGCATGATTAGTGAATGAGAAGCGGGCATAGCCCTGGTATCCCGATACCGAAGTATCCTCCTGCTGGAAGAAGCAAGGATACTTGATAACGTAGCCGAAGTCAGGGTCATTGTATTCCTTCATGGGTGCCATCTCTACCTTGGTTTTGAAATCCGCCATCGGTGTATGCTGCTCTTTCGTAACCTCATGGTGATAGTTGATGATGAAGTTTATCATCATCAGCAAGACAACTGCTATCAAAAAAATCTTCTTCATATCTTTGCCACTTTTATATTTTAGCAGCAAAGGTATGAAGAAGATGGGAAACAGCCAAATAATAAGTATGACATTTGGCTGACATTTCTGAACTTATCTGATTATCAGTCGGTAAGACTTGCCTCTTTCCGACTCAATCATGAGGTTGCTATTCTGCTCAATCACCGGTTTGATACGGCGAATCAAGGTATAGAGCGTTTCGCTGGCATCCGGTTTCTTGGGCCAAAGAGCATCACATATCTCCTGTTTGGAGAGTTGATGATGCGTATTGTTGAAGAAGAGTTGCATCAGCTGATGCTGCATCGGAGTAAACTTGATGGCTTGTCCGTTTTCCTGATTGTAGAAGGAATCCTCGTCTTGAGAATAGCACATGGTGCCGAACATATCAGCCTCATGATTCCAGGGTTGTTTTCTGAGATGATAGTATAACGATGCAATAGCCCAAATCATAGCCATGAGGGTAAGCGTCAAAGATGTCCGCTGGTTGCTCATACTCAAAACATCTGCCATCGAACAGTTAGCATAACTTTGGATAGAATGCTCGTTGAGAAGCATCTCTTTGCTGCTGAGCAGGTTGGCGCTATTTACCAACTGGGAATTGTTCTTGCCTCTTCTTCTGTCTTCCATCACATAGCAGAGATTGCTGGTCGATTTCAGCAGGTCGATGCTGAGATGTGAGCGGTAGCTCTGGATGGTATCAGGCGTAATCCATTGATATTTATTTTCCTGAAGAGTCAGAGCCAAAGCTTTGTTCATATCTTGTACAATGGCATACTGTGCCTTGCGGTAGTTGCTTATGCTGGAGAATGCTGCAGACATCACAAGGATGGCGAAGATGAGGATGGAATGATATGCTTTCAGTTTCATATTATCTATTCTGTTTAAATGATATACTGTTTAAAGATTCAAATGCAAAAGTACAGAAATTCTATGAAAGATGGTATAAAACTAGATATAATATTCGTTAATTGATAAATGTCAGACTCATGTCAGCCATATTTTTCGCTTTTAGGAAAGTTGGTTTTGTTTCTATATAGGTTGCATGGGCAACAGCCGGAATTTATTTCTTCCCTTTATTGATGATATAAATTCCGGCAGTAGCCAATGCGCCTGCTATCAGATACTTCCAGTAGAAGGTTTCGCCAAGACAGAGGCAGGAGGTGATGGCTCCTACTACGGGGATGAGCGAATTGTATATCGCTACCTTTCCTACGGGATTGCAGCTCAATAGTTTGTTGTAGAGAGCGAAACTGATGGTTGAGATGGCAATGAGCAGCAGAAGGATAGTGATGCCCCAGAAGCTGATGACTGGCAGATATCCACCCATTAACAATGCAGGAATCACCAGCAAGGCTCCACCGATGCTCAACGAATAACCGGTTCCTACGAAAACATCCACCCTCTTGCTCAATCCTCGGGTCAGCAGGGAAGCACTGGCTCCACACAGGGCATTGAGGATAATCATACCATCGCCCAGGAATGTGAAACTTCCGCTTTCCTTTCCGCCAAGGTTCAAGGCAAGGATGCCCAGGAATCCGATGATGCAGCCCAATGCCTTTCGCCACGTCATCCTGTCGCTCTTGAAGAAGATGCAGGCAAAGATAACCACCGTGAAGACGCTCATAGAATTGAGTATCGCCGAACGTGCTCCTGCATTATGCGAGAGTCCGAAATAGAAGAAAGCATAATGAAGGGTGGTGTTGAGGAGTGCATAGAGGAGAAGGAACCAGACATTCTCTTGAACAGCATTCTTTTTGAATCCGAATTTACGATGCGAGCTTCTGGCGATGGCCAGGATGATGATGCCGGAAATGAAGAAGCGGATGCCTGCAAAAAGCATCTTGCTTCCGGTCATGTCTGCTGTAATCTGATATTCCTCCATTCCCATTTTTATCAATGGGTAAGCCCATCCCCACGAGATAGCAGCCGTAAGGGCGAACAGGCTTACCCATACCGGGCGCTGAAATATACTGAGTGTATTTGTTTCTTTCTTTTCCATTTATATTTATTGTAGGAGTATTTCCATTAATCCTGCCCTTACCTCTTTGTTAGGAATGCCTAGATAATATCCATTGCTCAGCGGGTCATACTTTTTGATGGTAAGATAGCCGCTTTGGTAGAGCAAAGGCAAGGCATCGCTCATCTTTTCCGTAGGACGGTCGAAGGATGAGGAAAAGGCAAACATATCGTCAAGTGTTGTGACATCTGTATGGAAATGTTGCATCTGA
The DNA here is from genome assembly GCF_050313615.1 of Prevotella sp. SGI.167. Classification (NCBI taxonomy): domain Bacteria; kingdom Pseudomonadati; phylum Bacteroidota; class Bacteroidia; order Bacteroidales; family Prevotellaceae; genus Prevotella; species Prevotella sp. SGI.167. Next base: position 39,478 of record NZ_JBNPLT010000006.1, read on the forward strand.
TGAATCAGGTAGGTTGATGTACCCGAAGCATACCAGTAGTTGTCGATGAATCCTGCTGCAAAACTTCTCATGAGACTGTATGGATTGAAGATATCTTCACCTTCCCGGCTGAAGTGGTAACCATCATAGTTTTCTCTTAGCAATTCTCTCATTCTTTCGAATGATACATGATTTTTGCTAGCCAGCAAAGCAATATCTTCTTTCAGAATGGTGTCCAGTTCATCCTTGGTGATGCCGCAGATGGTAGAAAACTCCGGATCCATACTGATGTTGGTAAGATTATTGATAGTGCTGAAGATGCTGAGTTGAGAGAATTTTGTGATTCCCGTGATAAAGGCAAAATGAATATGCGAACTGTTGGCTTTAATAGGCGCATAAAACTCCTGCATGATAGTTCTTACAGCTTCCAGTTTGGTCTCATCATGCAACACATCAAGTAGAGGAGCATCGTATTCGTCAATAATGATAACGACTTTTCTGCCGGTTATCGATTCTGCCTGTTCTATGAGCTGGGTTAAGCGGTTACCGGCACTTTTCCTCATATCTTCTATTCCGAATTGCTTTTCGAACCTGCGTAATTGCATGTCGAATTTTTCAGGAAAGAGAGATAAATCGCAGTTCTTGAAGGTTGACAGATCGAAATGGAGTACAGGATATTCTGTCCATTCTTTCTCCAAAGTTTCGATAGCGAGTCCTTTGAAAAGCTCTTTCTTTCCTTCAAAGTAAGAGCGCAGCGTACTGCTTAGCAGGGACTTACCAAAACGGCGTGGACGGCTAAGAAACACATATTTGTATTTCTTTGCCATATTGTAAATGAGGGCGGTTTTATCTACATAGATCATACCTTCCTCTATAATGTCGCTGAAGGTTTGCACTCCTACCGGATAGATTCTTTCCTTTGCCATAATCTTCGAAGTTTATATTTCCACCGCAAATTTACAATTATTATTTGATATATGCAAATAATCAAGTGCAATATTTGAAACAGCAAAATAAATATCCTCTTTATCTTTTCTTTTTTAGGATAAAATGAGTACTTTTGCAAAAAAAGTTGGATTCATAGGTTAGCATTTTCTCTACCCGAGGGTAATAGCTAGTAAAAATCGTGATGGAAAAGAAAGAAATATCAACACTGTTCAGGCAGTATTACGGGCGGATGTATGGGATGGCTGTCAGCATCCTCTACGATGAGCAAGAGAGCAAGGATGTGGTTAGCGACATCTTTGAACGATTGCTCGAATCTGATACCGTATTGTTGCCAGATACCGTCGAGCACTATCTGCTAACGAGTGTTCGAAACAGTTGCCTCAAGCGCATTTCACAAAAAACGAACCGGCAGCGTATCGCTATGCTTTATGCCAGCGAACAACAGATGGCTGCATCTCCAGAAGAAGATGAACTCCGGTTGGAGCAGATGCTGCATTTTGCCAAGACCCATCTCACCCCACAACAGCAGTGCATTTTCAAGATGCGATTCCTGGGAGGGATGAAGTATGGAGAGATAGGAGAGGAACTGGGTATCAGCCGAGTGGCAGTCTGGAAACATCTTTCCAACATTACGAAGATGATTAAAGAACAATTTAAAGATTCAGAGTTATGACCAACAAGAGTAATGACGATCAGTTAGTTCTGCTGAAGCGGGCTTATGCCTATGAGAAGGCGAAAGATTCTGTGGATGTGGATGAAGCTTGGAAGGAGTTTGAGACAAAACTTGCTGATACTGATTCCAAGCAAGGGGATGAGGCTTGGGATATTTCCGAAAAAGCGTATCATCCGACAGGGCAATCTTCCTGGTTGAAGATAGCAGCCGCCTTTGTGGGATTGCTGATGCTTTCGGGCATTTCGTATGCGGCTTATCATATTGTGAACCGTGCAGAAAAGAACGAGACGGCTTTGGTGACAGATAGCGTGAAGACACCGCAAAAACAGAAGGCAAAGGTTGCGGTAGATGACGCTTGGCTGAAGATAGAACCAACCAAGAAAGCCCCTGTTATCTTTGAGGATATTGAGTTGTCTGGCATCTTGGAGTATATTGCTGACAAGATGCAGGTAAAGGTGGAGTACCGCAACCAGGCAGCAGCACATATCCGTTTTTATCTGCAATGGGATAGCAAGGATTCCCTGCAAGATATCATCGACAAGATCAATCACTTTGATAAGGTACATCTTTCCTTTGATGAGGCTAATCAGATGTTGATTGTAGAGTAAATACGCATGATTTGTTCCTATCCGACAGGAACTGTGAAAAAGAGAGAAACTATGAAGAGAATCATATTTATGATATTTCTGTGCATGGCGCTTATGGCAGGCTATGCACAACGCTTGTCGCATACTTTCGACAAGGCTTCGTTCAGTAAGGTCTTGGTCTGGCTAGACAAGGCTCAACCCCAATATAAAATCAATTTTATCTACGATGAGTTGGAGGATTTCACCGTCAGTACTTCTTTCAAGAACAAGGATGTCCGTGATATCGTAACCCAGATAATTGGCTTTTATCCCATCCGTGCCACCTTCGACAAGGATGAAATCTATTTCGAGTGTGTCCAGAAGGAACCCCAGAAACTGATAGGAAGGGTGTTGGATGATAAGGGCGCACCGATGGAATTTGTCAACATCGCTCTTCTGGATGTCAGGGATTCCAGCTATGTGAATGGGGGTGTGAGCAATCTTTCTGGCGACTTCGTGATTCCTGTTCATCAGAAGCAGGTCATCGCCCGTTTCTCCTATGTTGGCTACAAGACCCAGTATAAACGGGTGAATGTGGGCAAGATGGGCAGTATTCGGTTGTTCCATGATGCCTATACATTAAATAAGGTGGTGGTGAAAGCCTACAAGCCTTTGTTCCAACGCAAGGAAGACAAGACCGTTTTCAATGTGAGTGAACTGAAGAATATCGGGGCTATGAATGCCACGGATGTGTTGAAGTATGCTCCAAAGGTGATGGTGCAGGATGATGCTTCCGGAGGAGTGAATATCAAGGTGAATAATACAGAGGCAACCATTTTCGTAAATGACAGAAAACTGGCAGGAACGGAACTGAAGTCTTTCCTTTCAAGCATCAAGGCTGATGATATCCAAAGCATTGAGATACAAGATACGCATGGTGCTGAGCATGATGCCGACATTAAGGGTGGCATTGTTCATATAAGGACAAGGATTCGGGCTGGTTTTAATGGAAGTATCACGGGATATGTGGGAAATCTAAGCCCAGAATCGAGTAAGTTTTATTCCTATTATCCATTGTTGAATCTTAATTTGGGAACGGAGCGTTGGAATGTTTATGCCTCTACTTATTATATCTGGGCAAGAAATGCCCTATATGGTGAGACGCAACATCATTTTATGGAGACTGATACCCATCATCTTGTTGCTCAAACGTATGATAATAGGCAAAAGTTATATTTCTATCGTGTGGGTAGTATCTATGCCATTGATAAGAAGCATCATCATCTCTTTGGCGCTGAACTGAATGGAAATATCAATAATAGGCATGCTGTTAGTGCGGGTGATTACTGTAAGTTTACTGATGCCAATAAAATGTTGTATCAAGGTGTTTCTGATATGAACGACCGTAATAATACGGATTATCTGAATGCGGTGCTTTCTTACAATTGGAAAATAGATGAGAAAGACAGTTATCTAAAGGTATTAGGCAACTATAATTATAAGCATGCCAATAAGGGCAATAGTTTCGTAGCATCTTATGAAGATTATGAGCCTTTGCATACGGATGAGTATAATCAATCAACCTCGAATGCCAATACAGGAAGTTTGCAGACGGATTTCCGTTATAATTTCCCTAGCAGTTTGGCGCTTCGCTTAGGTTCTAAATATGAGAATAATATCAGAACCACAGGATTGAACATCAGGAACAATCTTGTGGAGGGAGATTTGACTTCAAGCGATTGGAAGTATCAGGAACAGGTTGCGGCTGCTTATCTCGGGTTGTCGAAGAACTTTGGAGAGAAGGTGTTTGCTTATCTGAGTATGCGAATGGAGAATACTTGGCAGAAGGGCATCAATCGCTTGACTGATAAAACAGAGGTGGATAAGCGATATACCAATTGGTTTCCTTATGCATACCTGTCTTATAAGTTCAATGACAAGAGTAGTATGAGTCTTACATATAGCAGCAGTATCAACCGTCCTTCGTTTGGTGATCTTACCAATAACAAGGAACGTATTTCAGCCGTTCTTTATACAACTGGCAATCCGAATGTGCAGCCATCTATCAGTAACTCCCTTATATGGGAGTTGACGCATGGTAACCATTCTCTGTCTTTCTCGTATAAGCATAGGAAAGATGTGATAGCTGAGTATTTTGAGACGATTGGTGACAAGACTTATCGTGATATAACCAATTTTGGCTCAGAGACCATCGTGGGGGCTGATTATGCTTTCAATGGGAAAATCTTGCCTTGGTGGAATCTCAACATGGGGTTGGCTGGCTATTATGACGATATTCCAAAGAGTTATAATGTAAAGCACATTTGGGTGGTAAGAGGCAATTGCGTCAATGACCTCACCTTCAAGAAGATAGGTAGTTTTTCTGTGGAGGGAAATTATTCTACAAGTACGATAGATGCTAACTATAAAAGTCATCCTCTTGGCTACGTGTGTTTAGGGTATAATCGAACATTCTTGAAGGATGCCTTGTCGCTGGGTTTCAGCGTATTTGATGTCTTCCATACGCTTCGTCAGAAAGGCTATCAGCTCAATCCAGTCCTCGACTATGAGTTCTATCAGAAGGCATACTCCCGTTATAGCCTGACATTGACTTATAGCTTCCACAATAAGTATAAGGCTCGTAAAGGTCAGATTCAGAATGATAACTCTATTATCAATCGACTATAAAAAATGGGGAATCTGTTTTTGCAGGTTCCCCTTTTTTCTCTTTATCAATTCCTTGTTTTTCTACCTTTCAATTTCTTCTACAAGTCCCCCAGATGTCTTTCTATAGGAATTCCGCGGTTCTTGTCCTTGTCATCCTTGTTGATGTCTATCCAGTTGCGCAGAGTATCCATGGCGATGCGGGTGGCATGGCGAAGATAATCGCCGTCCTTCAGTCTGCCCACGATGATGCTGGAGAAGATGTCGCCGGTGCCCGGGAACTGAACAGGGATTTCTTCGTAGGGCAGGAGGAAATACTCTTCTGTAAGATGATTGAAACCTACCACGGCATGCTGACCCTCTACGATGCACGAGGTGATGAGCACGGAGTGGGAACCGATGGCTCTCAGTTTATCTATCAGTTCATAGGCATCCTTCTCCGAGATTCCCTCTTCCTTGTATTCCGAATCCGTCAGCAGGCAAGCCTCGGTATAGTTGGGAAAACAGAGATGCGATACGCTCAGCATCTCCTTCATGCATCTCACGGTACTCTCACTGGCTCCACCATAGAGCTTGCCGTAATCGCCCATCACGGGATCCACATAGATGTCGGTGCCCAGTGCTGCCTGTTCTCTGCAATAGCGTGCCACCAGCTTAGCCTGACGCTCCGAAGCCATGAAACCCGTGGTGATGGCATCGAAGTGAATGCCCAGTTCGTTCCACTTCTGCAAGGCTTCCTCGATATACGAAGTGCATTCCAGAATGGCGTACTTGCCGTATGGGAACGTGTTGCTGATGAGCATGGTGGGCAGATTGAACACGTCGAGTCCCATATAAGAGAGGATAGGCATCTGAACTGCGGCAGATACCTTTCCGTAGCCACACATATCGCTGATAATAAGGATATTACTTTTCGCTTTCATTCTTTCTTTTTTCTACTTGCTTTTCTTTCTTATCCTGATTATCTCTTAGTAGCTGGCTGTACACTTGATGCCCAGTGCCTCTACACGGTCCTTGATGGCATCGAGAACTACCTTTGGTGCCTTTTCCAGCAACTTGTCTGGTGTTTCACGGGCGATGGTATAAACCATTACCTGCTGAGGCTGGATGTCTTTCACAGCCTCCAGCCAAGGAGCTACGAAATGCTCGCTGGTATTGTCCAAACCGTCACCTCTCAGGAACATGGTCTGGATGATGACGTGCCCCTTGAACATCTTCAGATATTTGATCACATCCTTCACGTCGTAGTTAGGCTGCTGAGGGCGGTCTAGCTTCTTGATGTAATCCATATCCACGGTATCCAGTTTCAGAATGTTGTTATCCACGAGCATCAGCGCCTCTCTCACTTCCTCCTTATATATATAGGTGGCGTTGCTGAGTACGGATACTTGTGCTTCAGGGAAATATTTCTTGCAGAGTTCCATCGTATCTTCCACGATTCCCTTGAAGTCTGGGTGGCCCGTAGGTTCACCGTTTCCTGCGAAGGTGATGTCGTCCAAAGGTTGGTTGTTGTCGTGGCGCTCTTTCAGAACCTTCTCCAATCCTTCTCTTACCTCCTCACGGGTAGGGCGCTTCTTCTTAGGACGGAAGTCGGCGTTGAATCCGCATTCGCAATAAACGCAGTCGAAAGAGCAGACCTTGCCATCAGATGGCATGAGGTTGATGCCCAGTGAAACTCCCAGACGGCGGGAGTTTACCGGACCGAATATCGGTGATGGATAAATAATCGTTGACATAATCTTATTCTCCTTTATCTAATCTATTCTTTACTTTGGTAATACCTATTTTTATACCAATCTTATTTACTTGTTCGTAATTTGGTGGGCAAAAGTACTAAAAAATGTTGGAATGAACAAATAAATCAATTGAAAATCGATTTATCCTTACCATTTGTCTTCTATCTCCGATAGATTGTGTACTTTTGCATTCAAATCCGGGGAGATTCTTGGTGATTTCGATTCGGATTTAAAGAAAAAAACAAAAAAGTTGATGTTTTGCTTAGTTTTTCGCTTGGCTCAACTGTATAGATAGTATATGAACAGAAAAAAGGACATAGAACAGTTATTCCGTCAGCATTATGTGAAGATGTACAATCTGGCCAGATGCATTCTTTCGGATGATGACGAGAGCAAGGATGTGGTGAGTGAAGTATTCGCCCAGATTCTTGCCGATGATGTGGTTCTGGTGCCTGGGAGTGAGGATGGTTACTTGATGCGGAGCGTACGCAACCGCTGTCTCAACCTGATAGCTCATAAGAGCGTGAAGGAAAGGGTGGCGAAGCTGCTGCTGGATGATGCCGACGTGATTCTCTCAGAAGAGACCGATGAATGGCTCGACCGGCTGATGCTTCTCATCGAAGACCTGGAACCGCCTATCCGGCAACTCATTTTCCGTCTGCGCTATCTTCAGGAGAAATCTTATCAGGAGGTGGCTGATGAAGTGGGAGTGAGCAAGGTGACGGTATTCAACCATCTCTCGAAGGCGATGGACTGGATTAAGAAACAATTTAAATGAGCAAGACAATGACAAACATGAGTAAAGAAGAAAAGCGGATGATGCTCTTTGACATGCAGGAGCATCCCGAGAAATATACCGACGAGCAGGTGGAGCGCCTGCTTGCCGATGAGGAAGTGAAGGAGTTCTTCCATGAACTGGCGATGGCGAGAATGGCTGGCAAGAAAGCCAATCCGAAGGAGGTGGATGTGGATGGGGCTTGGAAGGAATTTGTTCAGGCACATCACGAGGGTAAGATGGAGATAGATGCCGGCAACTCTAAGGGCGCTTATCGCAACCGGATGAAGATTGCTGCATCCATCGTCGGCATCATCTTCCTTTCGGGGGTAGCCTTGGCTGCGATTCACAATGGCTGGTTGGGGTTCCCGGCTTCTGATCAGACAGCGGATAACAAGGCTGCTACAGAACAGATGGCAACAACCCAGGCGCTGACGAATGACAGTCTTCGTGCTGCAACAGCAGAGAAGAAGGATTCGCTTGATATGAAACCCGTGGTGTTTGATGATGCTGAATTGGGAACCATCCTGGCTCAGTTATCCGGTTTCTATCATGTCAAGGTGGAGTATGTGGATGCCGGTGCCCAGCACATCCGTCTCTTCTTCAACTGGAACAAGACGAAGACTTTGGAGCAGAACCTGGAGATTTTGAATGCTTTCGACCGCATACAGATAGAGTATATTGACGGAACATTGATGGTGAAATAAGATAGGAGGATATATTTATGAGAGATTTTTGGAAACCAATGCCCGTTAGCGGCAAGCTTATCAGAGAGCTTCTTCTTCTCTTCCTGCTGTTTGGAGTTCAGCAGTCTTTTGCCCAGCGCATCACCCGACAATATAATAATGTGTCGTTCTCTGCGGCGTTGAAGGATTTGAACGCCCGCCAGCATAAGTACACCATCAACTTCGTGTATGATGAACTGGAGGATTTCAGAGTAACCAAGAGCATCAGGAACCAGAGTGTTCCCGATGCCATCATGCAGCTGATAGGATTCTATCCCATCAGGATGACGCAGATGGAGGATAATATCATGGTGGAGTGTATGCAGAAGACAACACTTCGTTATAAGGGACGTATTGTAGATGAGAGTGGCAATGCTGCCGAATATGCAAATATAACCTTGTTGTCGCCCATTGATTCTACAATCGTAGGGCATGGTGTGAGCAATGAGAATGGAAGTTTTGTCATTCCTTGTAATTCCCGGAAGGTGTTAGCCCGTATCACATACGTTGGTTATAAGACTATCAGACGTATATACAGCAATCCGGAAATGGGAATCATCAAATTGCAGCCCGAAACGATGATTATCAAGGGAGTTGTAGTGAAGGGTGAAAGACCTCAGTATAAAATGTCGCCTGGAGGAGTGGAGGTTGCCGTAGAGCATACCTTGCTTTCTAAGATGGCAAACACTTTTGATGTCCTGAACCTGTTGCCACGTGTCTCTGTGAATGGACAAAAGATATCCGTGTTTGGTAAAGGCACACCGATTGTCTATATCAACAACAAGCGAGTGAATGACAATAATGAGATTGTAAACATCACTCCCGACAATATCAAGTCGATTTCCGTGATTACAAGTCCAGGTTCAGAATATGATGCCGAGGTGGAGTCGGTAATTCGTATCCGTACCAAAGAGCGCCGTGCCAATGGGTTCAGTTTACGCGCGGATGCTTTGGGTAAATACAACAAATGGATGGCGGATTACGAGCTTATCAGCACCCGGTATCAGACCAAGAAATTCGAGATAGCCAATAGTTTATGGATGGATGACTATCATATTGGTGAGGATAATCACCTGAAAACAGATATAAATTTGCCTGACAAGCATTATCACAATGACCAGCATCTTCATTCGGATACCAACCACCGCTTCTTGTCGGAAAAACTCTCAGCCGACTATTCGTTTAATGATAGCAATTCCATCGGTGGCTCTTATCGCTACTATGGCATGTTGAATGGCAGGTCGAATAGTGCTAGCCAACAGGATGTGTTTCTGAACGGTGTGGCACAGGGTAGCATTCAGCAGAATGGGGTTATAAAACCTCATCTCGGTTCACATCAGGCGGACATCTATTATGTGGGAAAGATAGGGCAGGTAGGCATCGATTTCAATGCCACATACTATGCGGTTAATGACAGACGTAGTGATGAGAGTATTGAAAGCAGCAAGGAGTTGGGCAATCAGGAGGTACACTCAAGCAATCGTCAGAATAGCGATATGTGGGCAGGCAAGTTGGTTGTGAATATTCCTCTGTGGAAAGGAAATATGTCTGTAGGAACAGAGCTGTCGAAGACCGACTCTCATGGAACGTTCCTGAACGAAGAGCAGTTGGTGCCATCTACAGAGACGGATATCCATGAAAGAAATGTTGCTGGCTTTGCACAATATGAACTGTCCCTCAGCAAGTGGACCATTGGTTTGGGTATGCGCTACGAGAATATCATTCGCGACTATTTCTCTAGTGGAGTCAAGCAGGATGATGTGAGCAGAAGATACAGCAACTTCTTTCCTAACCTCAGCATATCATGGAACAAAGGTAACTGGAATTGGCAGTTGAATGTCAACGAGAAAATAAGTCGTCCAAGTTATCGACAGTTGGGCAACTTCATGCAGTTTGATAACCGTTTCCTTTATGAAGGCGGAAATCCTACCTTGCAACCGGAGAAGGTGTTCAATGTTGAGGCAATGATGACATATAAGTGGCTGAATGTTTCCACAGGGTATAAATATCTGAAGGATGTGATAGAGTGGACCAAGTATATCTATCCTGGAAAGGAATTTGCTTATAGTACGTCGTTGAATTTCGACCATAAGCAGCTGCTTTATGCTTCTGTCAATGTTTCGCCAAAGTTCGGCATCTTCCGTCCTACGTGGGGATTCAATTATAACCAGCAGTTTTTCGATACCAGGAAGTATGGTGCCAGCAAGGCATTAAGCAGACCTTTGCTGTCTTGTTCGCTCAACAATAATTTCGCTCTTTCAGAAACCATGAACGCAGCTATCAGCCTGAATGCAGCAACACCCAATGCAGATGGATTTCTTATGAGGAAGAGTAATTACAGCGTCGATCTGCGGTTCGACAAGTCGTTTGCCAATCGCACATGGATCATTTATCTTTCTGCAAATGACATCTTCAAGACTACAAAGGAACGTTGGACGATGTATGGACAGGGTTCGGGTACCATGAAAGACTGCTACAACTACACACGCAACATCTCCTTGCAGGTTACGTATAATTTCAATGCCAAGCGCAGTAAGTATAAGGGTACGGGTGCTGGTAATGAAGAAAAGAGCCGCTTGTAGTTTTTGTTAGGAAGAAACTCTCTTAATAAACAATGAATATATGACAATCGGTCAAGCGAAGGCAAAACCATATTGGCTTGCTCTTTGCTTGACCGATGTTTTTTATAATTCTTCTATCATCTTATTGATTGTTTCTAACATTCCAGGGAGTTTGTTTTTGACTACATCAAAGACAATAGATTCATCTATGTCAAAGTAGTGATGAGCAATAATGTCACGGATTCCCATAGCTCCTTTCCAATCTACTTCTGGGTAGTTAGGAAGAAGCTGCTTTTGAGTCATTTTATCAATACCTTTGATACTTTCTCCTATTGCAAGGAGCAACATACAGGTACTTTCGAGGCGTTCCATGCCAGCAGGAGAAAGTACATAATATTGTGAATCATCAATCGCTTGAGAATTATTGATGATTCTTTCAATAGTCGAAGCTATTCGTTTGAGTGAATAGTATAAGAGTTCTTCGTCATGCATAGATTCCATCTCTTTTAATTTGCTTCAAAAGCATCGGATTCATGTTATTGCGAAGTCGGACAATATCTACAGGCTTACCAAAGAGCTCTTGCAGTTCTTCCTTGATGTGAACCATTGTAAATAAGTCTGGCTTTTTCATTTCTACGCAAACATCAACATCGCTGTCTTCGGTCTGTTCGTTTCTAGCCACAGATCCAAAGATTCCAATCTTTGTAATGCCATAAGCATCTGCTTTGGTGCTCAGGTATTTGCGAAGTATGGTAATATAATCGTTTGTCGTTTTCATTATCTTTCCATTTTTGCCACAAATATACGATTTTATTTTTTATGTTCCAAGTTTTTGCAGGTTTTTCTTGCAATAATAGTTCAAAATACTTGGTTTTATGGTGCTTTTTATTACCTTTGCATAGGTTTTTCGAAAATAATCTAGGTTTTGCTTAGTTTTTTGCTTGGCTCAACTGTATAGATAATAAGTAACAGAAAATAGAAAGACTGATGTATATGAAAAAAAGGATTATGATTTGTACTTGTGTGGCTGTTTTTCAAACCATATTAGCCCAGCGCATCACCCGACAATATAAAAATGTGTCGTTCTCTGCGGCGTTGAAGGATTTGAACGCCCGCCAGCATAAGTATACCATCAACTTCGTGTATGATGAGCTGGAGGATTTCAGGGTAACCAAGAGCATCCGAAACCAGAGCGTTCCCGATGCCATCATGCAGCTGATAGGATTCTATCCCATCAGGATGACGCAGGTGGAGGATAATATCATAGTGGAGTGTACGCAGAAGACTCCCACTAAGATGATAGGCCGCATCATCGACAATAAGAAACGCCCTGTAGATTTCGCCAATGTAGCCCTGCTGAATGTCCGTGATTCTTCATTGATAAATGGCGGCGTGACGAATGAGAACGGCCAGTTCGTGATTCCCTGCGAGGCGAGAAAGGTGATAGTAAGAGTAAGTTGCGTGGGCTATATTACGGCAAGCAATACCTTTAATATAGGCAAGATAGGGACAATAACTCTGAAAGAGGCAACAATGAACCTGCAGAAAATTGTAGTGAAAGGACATCGACAGCCTTTCAGAATGACTTCTGAAGGATTGGTGGCTCAGGTAGAAGGTACATCCTTGGAGAAAATGGGCTCGGCAGAAGATGTTTTGAAACATCTTCCGAGAGTGATGCAGAAGAACGGTGATATAGAAGTCTTGGGCAAAGGTAAACCTTTGATTTATATAGATAACAAGAAAATCAAGGGAACCATTGATCTCGATAGATTGAGTTCTTCTGACATCAAACATGTAGAGGTGATAACCGAGCCGGGTGCTGAATACGATGCAACCTATCAGGCAGTCATCAGAATCAAGACGACAAGAAAAAAGGGAGAAGGTTTGGGATTGACTTATCGGCAAGTCTATCAGCGCAATCATCAGGACAATCATCGTGAAGTACTCGATTTGAACTATCGCTATCGGGGATTGGATATCTTCTCCAATTTGTATGGCGGTTTGTCTCAGGGCTATCAGGATCAGCATAATGATAACAGACTCTACGGCAAGACGCTCATGAATATCAACGAAGATTTGATTATCAAAAACAAGAGTTACTATACCAGTGGAAGTCTTGGTTTTAATTATGTTTTCAATGATAGGCATTCCGTGGGTACCACTTACGAGGTGAACATCAATCCTTATAGTCGGGGTGGATGGAATTCGCTGATGGATGTCTGGAAGAATGGCTCCAAGACAGAAAGCTATACAAATGATATGTATTGTCGTTTCAAAAGCCGACCTACGCAGGATATTACGGCTTATTATGCCGGACAGATAGGAAAGGTGAGCATAGAATGGAATGGGGAAATATATCTTCGCAAAACAGGACAGACTCAATATTCTGAAGAAACAGGAATTGAGGGCGGAGATTCTCGTACGATAGAATCTGATTTCACAGCTGATAGTTGGATGCATGCATCTAAGCTGGTACTGAGCTTTCCGGTATGGAAAGGTACTCTGAAGGTTGGTAATGAGTTTACCGAAAGTTGCCGTGCCAATCTTTATACTATAGATGAACAGGGAACTGACTTGCCAGGCAAGACGGACGACCAGGTGAAGGAAAGTAATCTTGCAGCCTTTGTTTCTTATGGATTGAGACTGAACAAGGTAGAACTGAATGCTGGCCTCAGATACGAACATGTTTCTTCCAATTACTATAATACAGGTGGTGATTATTGGAGCGAGGAGAATAAGGATTATTTCGTGCCCAATCAGAGTCGTAAGTACGACCATTTCTTTCCGAATGTGTCCTTGACCTTTCCTATCGGGAATGTGAAAATGAATATGGTTTATAAGGTGACGGTGAGTCGTCCTTCCTATAGTCAGTTAAGTAGTAACGTGCTATATAATAGTCGCTATTATTATCAGGGTGGAAATCCATTGCTCAAGCCAACCTTCGAACATGGCATAGGGATTAATCTGGGATATAAATGGTTCCAGTTTTTTGCCAACTGGCGTTATCTTGTAGATCCTTGCTATCAGGTGATAGAACCGTATCATGACAATGAGTTAATCAGTATGTACACCTTTCGTAATTTGAATCATACTCAGGTTTGTTACGTGGGACTGACAGCATCGCCGACGATAGAATGGTGGCATCCTACGTTGGACGCTGGTATGAGAAAGCAGTTCCTGACCATTGGTGGTAAGGCATACAGCAAACCGATATTCATCGGCTCTTTCAATAATGCGTTTTCGTTACCATGCGGTTGGACGCTTAATCTTGATATGAGTTGGAACACGCAGGGCCATTCTGCGCTTCCGCTTTATATGGCACAAGGAGGAGTGGACGTCTCTTTGCGTAGAAGTTTTCTTCACGACCGCCTGAATGTCATTTTGGCGGGCAATGACCTCTTTGCGACGATGCGCAATTCCACAAGATTGGTATATGGTACCAGCGATATCTATACCAGAAAATATACGGATACCCGAATGTTCATGTGCTCATTCAGCTATAAGTTTAATGTTAGTAGAAGCAAGTACAAGGGTACGGGTGCTGGTAATGCAGAAAAGAACAGATTATAAAAAAAACAGAAAGTATATGAAGCGTTGTTTATGGATGATATTCATGGTGGTTGGCATCTGTATGCTAACTGGCTGTAGTAGTGATGATGATAAGTTGGACAGCCTTCCTTGGAATGACAAGGAACTGTTCAACCAGTCTTTTGTTTTAAATCAGGACGGGTATTGCATCTTAGATGGAAAGGCTCCTGTCTGTGATATAGAAAGGAATGTTCTGAATTCTTGGCTTGTAAGTTATGGCTGGCAACCTGTCGGCATCTATCAGATGAAGGAAAACGGTAAACTTGCGAAAACTGATTATCGTGAAGGCATCAAGGATTATAGTCCGAAGGTCTATGAATTTTTATCTGAGAATCAGTTGATGACTTATTATCGTGATGAGGATACACGTACATTCTGTTTCAAGAAGCAGGATTGGTCGTATGATGATGCGACGGGCATTGTCATCAAAACGAATAAGGCTGGTAAGGTAGATGATTATATGCAAATTCTGGATGTGAAGTTTCATGAAGATGAAGCTTACCTGTATGTGATGGAGAAGATTGGTTCGGTGACAGTAGCTGACAATCAGGAAAAAGCTGTTTATGGCTTGGTGGTATATCAGCGTTTATCTTCATTAGAACTGATTGATGTGCAGAATACTTATACTATTGATAAGAGTGATGAAGAAGACAAGCCAAATGAAACTGAAAAAGTACCGGATGATTGCCGTTATTATATTCGGTGTGTATATGCCAATTCTAAGGATGCGCATGGAATGGGTGATGGATATAGTAAATTTCAGTCATTCAGACTTTTGAGTTTGGATTTGGCAGATTATCTGAACAATAACTCATCAGATAACCCTTATTATCATTATTATGATTCCATTGTATGGTCTTGTAAGGGAATGCCAGATAGGGTAGTGAGTCTCAAAAATGAATACAATTGGTCTGCTGTGTCAATCAACCTTAGCACTTATCTTTTTCAGATCAATCGTAATACTTCTATGACGGAGGAAGATAGAACATTGATTGTTGCTGATGGCTATAAGGGTGGACGTGTGGTTTATTCTTCCGGCATCTATCTCAATATCTATAATACTGGTTTCATGGGTTACGATTTCGGTTCTTCTGATTTGCTGAATCCATCTAATGAAGACTATGATTTGTATTGCATCTTCGACCAGAGCAAGCGGTTCCGGATAGTCTCTCCTCGTTATTCTCCTGATTTTCCGGAAAAGCCATATTCTGAGTTGAAATACATTGTATCAGGGATGCTGTTGGATTCTGAGGATCCGGAAAGCATGAAGAAGCATGAGGCTGTGCTGTCTGAGCAAAAGAGGATGCTGGTTGATCTGATGGATATGTATTATGGTCAGTACGGTAAGGGTGTTGTGGTAGATGATTCGAACAGAGAGAAGTACCGCAATCGTTTCAAGGCTTTGCCATCCGATGCAGACCTTGTGATGTATTGGAAGGGCTATACGCCTGTGCAATGGAACTCTGATTATGAGGGATGTTTAGTTGCTTTAATCTTGAAAAAGAATAAGGAAAATCCCTTGAAGAGTTACTATTGTATCCATGCAGAGCCGATTAAATAGATTTCCCTCTCAATACAACAATGAATATATGACAATCGGTCAAGCGAAGGCACAACCTTATTGTTTTGCTCTTTGCTTGACCGATGTTTTTATTTTTCTTCAGTTAGATACTCCTTTATTTGTTGCTCTAATATCGGAAGGTCGTTTGTAATCACATCCCAAACAACGTTGTTATCAACTTGGAAATATTCATGAACGCTATAGTTCCTCATGCCGTTCACTTGTTTCCAAGGAGTCTTAGGATGCGCTTGCCGAAATTCTTCAGTTAGCATATTCGATGCTTCTCCAAGAATTTCGATGTTCTTGACTACTGCGTAATACATCATGTCGTCTGCGATAAAATCCTCAAAGTTTTTACCTTTTGTATATCGGCAGATTCTTTCTATCGCCTGGAGCATGTGCTCTAGGCGGTTTTTATCTCTACTTCGTTCTCTCATATACTAAGATTTTATCACGTTCTACTGATTCCTGTGCAAAAGGAAGTAAGTTTCCTTCTGAGACCAAATCAACTTTTCTACCTAAGAGTTCTTCCAAATCACTCCACATGCCGAAGAATTTTAAACCTATAGGTTTACTCTTGTCCAAAGAAACCATAATATCGACATCGCTATCCTTCGTTTCTTCCCCTCTGGAGAAAGAACCGAACAGCCAGGCTTTCAGTACGGGTTGGGTGCTGAAATAATGGCGTAAAGCTTCTATAATGGCTCGTTTACCCATAATATAATAATGATGTTGTTTCTTGCTGCAAAGGTACACTTTTTATTCGAAAGGGCAAGCTTTTTCTAGTTTTTTTATTACCTTTGCATAGGTTTTTCGAAAATAATCTATGTTTTGCTTAGTTTTTTGCTTGGCTCAACTGTATAGATAATAAGTAACAGAAAAAAGAAAAACTGATGTATATGAAAATACTTTTTCGTGTGCGTATAAGCTCGATGTTAAATCAAAAAAGAATCTGATATGAAACCTTATAGATACCCCCAAAAATTACGTCCCGATGTAGACTTTACCACATGGCGACGTAATCTTTCCTACATCACGACACAGATATTCCTGCGTTGCCATGTAATTTCAAGGACATCGGGAGAGATTACACGGATTCTTTATGAGATTATAATCGCTTCATGTAGCTTTTTACAGAAAGAAACTCTCTTAAAACAATGAATATATGACAATCGGTCAAGCGAAGGCAAAACCATATTGGCTTGCTCTTTGCTTGACCGATGTTTTTATTAAGCCACTTTTTTCCCTTGTTTGTACAGGAAATCTGGGGCAAAATCAATTCCATTGTACCATTCCAAAGTCCAATGGGTAAGTCCAAATTGAATAAACTTATTCATGTCTTTAAGTTCTTCTCGCTTATTGCCTTTTAGTAATGGGAGAAAGTCAATGCGTCTTGTTTCGCCATTACTGAACTTTAAGTCCATGGTATAATCCTTAATGTAATCAACATCAACGATTCTTATTAAATCAATGTCAACCATAATTCAACTTATTTAAGAGGTTCAATTTTTATTATTTCCTTGCCTTCCTGTAATCGCTTCCAATTCATTTCAAGTTCGTTTTGATGAATCTCCATCCACTTGAATACGTCTTTAAGTACCTTTTTAGGCAATTCTCCTTTTACGATTCCATCTTGTATGGTAATAATGGCTTCGTAGTCTCCATATCTCACATGAAAATGTGGAGGATTGTGATCATCTCCAAACATGGCAATGATAATTCCGAAAAAACGACTTAGTTCTGGCATAATCTTTATTATTTTTTGGCAAAGATAAAAAAAACTATTGAATGTTCCAAATCTTTTTATTACTTTTGCATTGCTTTTCCAAAAAAAGTAGAAGATTTCTTCATTTTAGGGGTAATTGATTTCAGGAAAGCTTGTATATAAGAGTAGAAACAAGAAGAAAATGACTTGATGACAGAAGAAAATGAACAGCGGATGGAACGGCTGTTCCACGACCATTACGAGCAGATGTATCGCTTCGCCTTTGCCTTGCTCCATGATAATGAGGAGGCGAGGGATGTGGTGAGTGATGTGTTCTCCAGATTGTGGGATAAACAGCTGGTTCCAGACCGGGCTTACCTGATGCGGAGCGTGAAGAATGCCTGCATCAATCTCATAGCCAGAAAGAAGAGAGATGAAAGACTGAAACGGCTTCTCCCTCTCTCGGAAGAGAAATTGACGGAGGAAGAACCTTCTCGTCTGGAAGAGCGATGGCAGGCTGCCGTGGATTGCATCGACCATGACCTGACCGACCAGACAGCTTCCGTCATCCGATTGTGCTATCGGGAAGGAATGTCGTATAAGAATACGGCGGAGAAGCTGGGCATCAGTGTCTCGGCAGTGAACAAGCATATCGTGAAAGGTTTGCGAACGCTCAGAGAAAAGTTGAAAGGAAAATAATCCGCCAGTCGTTCCGACAAGATAGTCTTTGCCGCAAGAAAGTCTTCCGCCAGGTGTTCCGACGGATTTGCAATCCGTCGTTAAAAAAGGTTCGACCTCTTTATTTTGCGGATTTGCAATCCGCTTATACAATAACCCTAAAATGAAGAAAGGAAAAGAAAATGAAACATGAATTATCTGACATAAATCCTCAGAAGATGGATTCTCAGAAATGGGATATGCTCCTCGATCTCCTGGAGCATCCCGAAAAGTATTCCGAAACCCAGAAGGATGAACTTCTGGGCGATGAGGAAGTGAACGAATTCTATCAGCAGTTGGTAGAGACCCGACAATCTCTGGATTTCGCCAAGTCGAAGGAAGAAATGAAGATGCCTTCGATTGATGCAGAATGGGAGAAGCTGAAAGACGAGATGAAGCTGAAAGAAAAGCAGCAGAAAGAAGAAAAGCAGCAGAAAGAAGAGATGAATCAGAATGCAGAAACCCAGCAAACTGCCAAGTTGTTTCCTCTTTGGAGCCCGATGAGAAAGGTGGCTGCCGTTGCAGCCGTCCTTGTCGTCTCCGGCATCACCTTTGCTGCCATTCATCTGGTAACCCGTTCTCATCAGCCATCAGATAACAGCAATACCGAACTCGTATCATCCCGAAAGGATTCTATCCAGCAGGTTTCTGCTCCTCAGAAATCCAACATAGAAGAAAAGGCAGATTCTGCAAGTCTTGCCCAGCTCCCATTGGTTTACGAAAACGCTGAGCTTCAGAATATCCTGACTCCTATTGCCGGGCATTTTCATCTCCAGGTAACTTATCAGAACGAGTCGGCTCGCCATATCCGTCTCTTCCTGCAACTGGAGAAGAACATGAGTCTGGATGATATCATCGAACTGTTGAATCATTTCGAGAAAGTGAATATTCGTCATAAAGGTCAAACTTTAATCGTGGAATAAGATGAAAAGATTAAGATATATCATGCTGCTGGCAGGTTTGATGAGCCTTTCTCTTCAGACCATCTATGCCCAACGCATCACCCGCAGCTTCCGCAACACTTCTATGTCAGAAGCGCTCACCATCCTTGCCAAGAGCACCAAGGATTATCGTATCAACTTTATGTATGATGAACTGGAGGATTTCACGGTTACAACGAGTATCGTGAAGCGAACTGCTCCGGATGCCATCCGCCAGATCATGGGTTTCTATCCGATGAAGATGACGATAGATGGCGAAAACATCTTTGTGGAGTGTACGCAGAAGACTCCCACCAAGATGATAGGTCGCATCATAGATAATAAGAATCGCCCTGTCGATTTCGCCAATGTAGCCCTGCTGAATGTCCGTGATTCTTCTTTGATTAATGGCGGCGTGACGAATGAGAACGGCCAGTTCGTGATTCCCTGCGAGGCGAGAAAGGCGATAGTAAGAGTAAGTTGCGTGGGCTATATTACGGCAAGCAATACATATAATACAGGCAAGATAGGAACTATCGTGTTGCATGAGAATACGATAAACCTTAAAGGCGTGAAGGTAAAAGCTATACGCCAGAATATAAAGTTGGGCAAAGAGGGAATGCTTGTGGATATAGAGCACTCAGAGCTAAACAAAATTGGTACAGCAACTGATGTGTTGCGCGAAATGCCTCGCGTTGATGTCAGTTCGGATGGAACGGTGAATGTGTTTGCCAAAGGTTCACCGATTATTTATATCAACAACCGACAGGTGAACGATCTCAAAGAGCTTCATCAACTGAAGTCGGATAATATTAAGAATGTAGAGATAGTAACCGCTCCTGGTGCCAAATACAATGCGGAGATTAAGTCTGTAATTCGTATCAGGACAATTCGCCGTCAAGGCGAAGGATGGAGTGGCGAGAACTATACTACTACAAAGTTCAACAAGTGGTGGGGTGGTTCGCAATACCTATCGTCAACATATCGCACAGGAAAAGCAGAAGTGTTTGGCGAACTTTGGGGAACAACGACACCAGGCGGTGAGGATAATGTGTTGTCTACCAAAATCAATGGCACGAAGAATATATTTATAGAACAGACTTCACCGATTAAGTATCGCTCAAAGGGAACTGGCGCAAAGGTTGCTTTTGCTTATTCTATAGATGATGACAATACATTTGGATTGAGCTATGAGAATCAGTATGGTTCGGGCAAAGGAGGAACGACCGACTCTTATCAGAAGATAATGGAAGACGGGGTGCAAACAGCATTCGTAAACGAAGCGACCAATATAAGTGATTGCTTTAGTCCGGTGCATAATGCTAACGCCTATTATGTGGGTAAGATTGGTAAATTGGGTGTGGATTTCAACGCCACTTATTTCTGGAAAAAGAAAGGCAGGACTATGTCAATCAAAGAAAGCAGCGCAGATATTGAGAGTCGCGACGTACATACACGTAACAGACAGCATAGTGACATGGCTGCTGCCAAACTCATTTTGTCTTACCCCGTTTGGAAGGGAGCACTAAGTGTAGGCTCCGAATTTATTTCATCCCGTATTCGTGGCGAATATGCCAATGCCGAGCAATATGTAGATGCATCGAATACAAAGATTAACGAACAGAGCATAGCCGGCTTTGCTGAGTATGGTTTGAAGTTTGGAGCATTCTCTGCAAATGCAGGTGTAAGATACGAATATGTAAAGTCCGATTATTATTATTTCGGGGAATTGCAGACTGAGCCGAGTCGTAGATATTCCGATTGGTTTCCTTCTGCTTCCATGTCATGGAACAGTGGCAAATGGGCATTGCAACTTGCCTATACCTGCAAGACACGGCGCCCAAGCTATAACAGTCTGCGAGATGAGGTGCAGTATGACAACCGCTATACTTATGAGGGGGGAAATCCTTATCTCCGTCCATGTATAACAAATAATGTTGATTTGAATGTGGCGTACGACTGGTTGTCGTTGAATGCTGGCTACAACTATATAGACAAGCCGATGGTGTGGGTAGCCACACTCTATCAAGGCAAAGACATTGTTTTTCTACGCAATGTCAACTTCAATAATAGTCAGGATGTGTATGTTTCGATAGTGGCTTCGCCCCGTTTTGGTTGGTATAATCCTATGGCAGAGATAGACTACACACAGTCGTTCTTGTGTACTGACGGTTTTGATGTCAACAAACTGTCAAACAGACCATGCTTCAACTTCCGTCTAAACAATCGTTTCAAAATAACGCCTACACTAAAGGCTTTTCTCAATATGAGATATAAGACGGGTAGGCTTAATGACCTGCAAAAAACAAAGTCATTTGCTCGTGTGGATATGAAATTCACAAAGTCGTTCCTTAACGACGCTCTTGTAATAGGCGTTTATGCCAACGACTTGTTCAAGACCGACACGGAACAATGGACAATGTATGGCAGCCATACTGTAATGGAAAAAGACTGTTATGGCTATGAGCGTTGTGTAGGTATGAGCTTATCTTATAACTTCAATGCCACCAAGAGCAAGTACAAGGGTACGGGTGCCGGTAATGCAGAAAAGAGCAGATTATAGCTCATTTTTAAAACACGGACAGATTGAATTTGTCCGGACAAATTGTCCGGTTGGTTCTAAGTATCTGATATTTAGGATATTATAAGCCGACGGACAAAGGGTTCGGACAAATTCAATTTGTCCGTGTTATTTTTTTCTGTGGTTTTGGAGTCAAAATCAGGCTTTTTCAGCTTTTCTCCCTATAGTTTTCTTCTCGTAACCCTATGCTTTTCTCCCCGTAACTCTATGACTTTTGGATGCTATCTCTATGAGTTAGTTTTTTTAAGAGATGATGTATAACAAAAAACAGTTGGCGTAGTGAGGGAAATAGTGAGAATATTAAGATGGGGAGTGTTGGACAGATAAATCTTTCTTTGGCTAAGGACTTATCTGAAAAATGGAATGTCAAGTTGTCTGCAAATGACATCTTTAATACTGCCCGCAAAAATACTTTTACCATTTTCAGCGGAATGAATGATGTCTATATTGAAAAGGCTGCGTCTGTAAGGGCAGTGGAATGTATCGTAAGATATAAGTTTAATACAGTTAAAACAAAATATAAAGGTAAAGGGGCAGGGAAAAAGGAAATGGATAGATTGTAACTGTTTAAACTCTATCCTTTCTGGGATATGCTTATCGATTGTTTGTCGTAGTTCATATACCCTTATAAATGCAGCTTTATGCTTCAATTTAACAGGATTTTTCCCTCCGTTTCTTTGCTAATTCCATCTTTTTCCTTAATTTTGCAGCGGAAACTCTATAATAGATATTTGTAATGGCAATAAGAATGAAGATGAAACAGGAAAAGATGAGAAAGATAGGCATCGCTTCGGCTCTGGGCTTGGTGGTGCTCGTGGTGCTGGGACTGTATGGCGCCAGCAACTATATGCTCAATTATTCGCTCAACTATCCGAAGGATGAGAGAATGACGTCTGAGCACTGGAAGAACAGAATGAAGAAAGAGTGCCCCTGGATGATTGGCTGGATGGACTCCGTGTATCAGCACCATTGCGTGAAGGATACCTTTGTCGTGATGCCGTCTGGCTACAAGGCCCATGCCATCTATCTCTATGCACCGGAGGCTACGGAAAAGACTGCCGTGGTGGTGCATGGCTATCAGGTGCGCTCCGAGGGAATGCTGCACATCGCCTATCTCTATAATCACGATATGGGGTATAATGTGCTCCTGCCAGATCTGTATGGACATGGAGAGAGTGAGGGCGACCATATCCAGATGGGATGGAAGGATAGATGGGATGTGATCAGATGGTCGGAAATCGCCAATGAGATTTTTAAAGTGAAGAGTGAAGGACGAAGAGTGAAGAATGAAGAACGAAGAGTGAAGAATACCCGTCAGGTGATTCACGGTATTTCGATGGGTGCGGCAACCACGATGGCAGTATCGGGAGAGAAGACTCCCGATTACGTGAAGTGCTTTGTGGAGGACTGCGGCTATACCTGCGTATGGGATGAGTTTTCCGCTCAGCTCAAAGAGCAGTTTGGCTTGCCTGCCTTCCCGCTGATGAATACCACTTCCGCCCTTTGCCAGCATCGCTACGGCTGGTCGTTTGCCGAGGCGCAGCAGATAGAGCAGGTTCGCAAGAGCACCAAACCGATGCTCTTTATCCATGGCGATAAGGATGCCTTCGTGCCCTACGCCATGCTTCATCCGCTTTACGAGGCAAAGACGAAGGGCAGAAAAGCCATCTTCATCGCCAAAGGCTCCGTTCATGCTATGGCATATCGCGATCATCACGAGGAATATACCCGCATCGTAAAAGACTTTGTTTCGAAAGAGGAATAGGCTATTCTCCGATATGTTGTCCCACCACATACCCCGTGGTCCAGGCAGCCTGCAGATTGAAGCCGCCGGTGATGGCATCGATGTCGAGCACTTCGCCGGCAAAGAAGAGGTGAGGGCATACCTTGCTCTCCAGGGTATGCAGGTCGATGTTGCTGAGGCTGATGCCGCCGCAGGTAACAAACTCCTCCTTGAAGGCTCCCTTGCCGTTCACCTGATAGAGGTCGTTGGTGAGGGTTTCTATCAGCAGGTTGCAACCCTTCTTTCCCATTTCGCTCCATTTCTTTTCGGGTGCATATCCCATCTTCTGAATCAGGAAGAGCCAGAGGCGGGATGGCAGATTGTAAGGGCGGATGCTAGCCAGCTGCTTCTGTGGGTTGGCGATGATGATGCCCTGGATGTTCTCTTCCACCAGCGAGCGGTTGCTCTCGTGTACCCAGTTTACGGAAATCTTAATCTGATAGTTGTTCTCGTGCATATAGCGGGCTGCATGGGATGAGAGCTTCAGCACGGCAGGACCGCTCATGCCCCAATGGGTGATGAGGAGCGGACCCTCAGCCTTCAGCTTGGTGCCCGGAATGCTGGTATATACCGGCTCAACCACCGTGCCCATCAGATTCTTGAAAGCCTTGTCGGCAATGTTGAAGGTGAAGAGCGATGGGATAGGCTGCTCTATCGCATGTCCCAGGTCTGAGAGATGCTTGAAGCTTTCCTGCTTCGGATGACCGCCTGTGGTAATGGCTACCCGGTGGAAGGCAATCTGCCTGATTTCGGAAACGGGATGAGAGGCAGAAGATGCACCCGATAGATTTCCCCTTTCTTTTGAAACCTTGAAATCCAGGAGCAGGCGCTCATCCTCCAGTTCGGTGATGGCGGTGAGCTGGTGGTTGCATTGTATCTTCACGTCTAGTCGCTTGGCGGTATTCACCAGACAGTCGATGATGCTGTGCGAATCCTGCGATTGTGGAAACACGCACTGGTCTTCCTGCGTAACCAGTGGCACGCCGTTCTCCTCAAACCAGTCGAAGGCATGCTGGTAGTCGAATCTCTTGAAGAGTCGCTTCATCAGTTTATGTCCGCGGGGGTACGCTTGTTTTAGGTCGGAAATCTCCTCAAAGGAATTGGTAAGATTGCATCTTCCTCCTCCCGTAATTTCTACCTTGGCGAGAACCTTCGAATTTTTCTCGAAAATCGTGATGTCAGCGTGAGGGAAGTTGCGCTTGGCCTCTATCGCCGCAAAGAATCCTGCGGCACCCCCACCAATAATTGCAATATGTAGTGATTGTGGCATATCGTATTTTTTGATGATTAGGATGCAAAGGTACTGCTTTTCTTTGATAAAAGAAGAAAAGTTCCTCTTTTTCTTTTGCAGATACGATAGATTTTTGTAACTTTGCGCAAAAATCATAGTATATCAAGTATCAAATAGATTTATGGCAAAAAGAGAATATGTTGAGGCCAACAAGCGTTGGCTGGAGGAAAAGGCAAAGGAGGAGGGCGTTATGGCGCTGCCTCGTGGTATATATTATAAGGTGTTGAAGCAGGGCGACCCGAAGGGAGCACAGCCTAGCCGACGCAGCATCGTGACGGCTCATTACACCGGTTGGACCATCAACGGCAAGAAGTTTGATTCCAGCCGTGGCGGCACGCCATTCGCCATGCGATTGAGCGACCTGATTGATGGCTGGATTGTTGCCATGCAGCAGATGCACGTGGGCGACCAGTGGGAACTTTACATCCCTGCCGAGATGGGATACGGCAAGTTCTCGCAGCCGGGCATCCCAGGCGGCTCTACCCTGATATTCGAAGTAGAACTGCTGGGAGTGGGATAACCCGGATACTTGAAATTATAAAGATCATTAAGATAAGAGTGTCTTGTCCGGCTATAGTCGGTTCAATTCATCTTCCGCACTGTTCATGCCGTTGTATCTTCCCTTGCGCTTATTGAATTTCCAGGTTACGGTCAACTTGTAGCTCCATAGCTTGTAATCCTCAGTCTGGGAGAAGTCAACGGCATGCTCGTGGATTCGCTCCTTGAAGAGTTGCTGATGGAAGAGGTCGTTGGCACTGAAGGCAACCTGTAATCTGCCGTCCATCCACGATTTGTTGGCACCAAGACTCCAGTTCTGAGTGGGGCTGAACTTCGTTTTACCCACTTGCCCTCCGTTGTCAAAACTGTAGGAGAGCGACAGCTGATAGTCGTTTGGTAGCGTGAAGTAATTGTCAAAAGATGCATTCCAAGTTGCTCCGTTGTAACTGATTAGCTCTCCATGATCATTTACGGAGAAGCGCTGGTAAGTGATGCTTGCATTGACATTTGGGCGCCAGCAGCCGAAGACGTGTCCCCAGTTGAGATATGCCATGTATTTCTGAATCTTGTTGAAGTTCATGAATGTACTCACGTATCTTACGGGCTTGTCTTCCGCCACTTCATGCACATACATGATGGAGTGGTCGGTACGGGTGTATCTCAGCATTCCCATGAAATCTTTCCACTGCACGGAGTAGGTCAGACGATAGGTGTTGACAGGCTGCAGTTTCGGATTGCTGATCTGATACTGAAAGCGCGAGATATAGTAGATGTTCCCACTGAGCTGACTGAAAGAAGGTCGGGCGGTGGTAGTGCGGAAGCTGAGCGAGTGATGCCACGACGGTTCTTTGAGAGTGATACCGAACGATGGAAACCACTGGTCGTAATGGCGCTCCATATTGTCGGGAGATTCCTCCGACAGATTGGTGTATCGGGATGTGAGATGCTCGTATCGGATGCCTGCCCACCAGCTCCATCTGCCAGCTTCACCCTGATATTGCAGGTAAGTAGCCGTCTTGGTATCGTGGTTTTTGTATTCCGTAGTTCCAAGCATATCGGCAGAACTTTCGGTTCTACCCTTGCCATCCATCAGGCTCCATTCGCCACCATAGTTGATGGAATGCTTGTCTGAGATGAGTTGCTTGACTTCGATTCTTCCACTATAGATATCGTAGTTGGAATTGGAACGGTTGAGGGTTTCCTGCATCTCGCTACCTTCTTTCTCCGTGATAGGCTGTCTGTCAGAATCCTTGTTTCTGGCATAGTCCAGATAAATCTGTGATGAGAGATGTTTCGACCATTTAGCTAGATGGAAGAGATTGAAGTGGTGACTGCGCTGGTGTCCCCATTGCTGGCTCTCCGCATCAAAATACTTCATCTCGCCATCCGCATCAGAAAGCTTCATCTCTCTATTTGTATCTTCTCCTGCTGGGTTAGGATAGCGATAGTACTGCTGCTGTTTCTCGCTTCTGCCGCCATTCAGCCAAAGCCCTTCCCATTGTATTCCCACTTCGTGTTGCTTGCTGAGCAACCAGTCGAAGTTGAGTTCTGTAGCGTTATAATTTGCCTTGTTCTTGCCATGGCGGTCGGTTCCGAAGAGATATTCGCCATCTTTGGCTCTTACGAGCGCTTCCTGTGGCTGATGCACATTGTATCGGTTGTCTGTGTAGCCGTAAAATCCTGTGAGCGAAATCTTCTTCGTTACCCAACCCAGGGTCAATTCCTCGTGGTTGGTGTTCACCTCGCTCAATTTATCATACACCTGCATCTTGCCGAATATACCCTCGTCTGTTCTTCTCGTCAGGATTCTCAGTACGGCTCCCGTCGTTGCATCATATTTTGCACCAGGAGTGGTAATGAGTTCTATTTCATCTATCTGCTTCACATCGAGATGAGAGAGTTCGGCAGAAGTCGCCTTCTTGTCGTTGAGATAGATGATGGGGGCTCCCAGCCCGTTTACTTCCAGAGTTCCATCGGAGGTTTGTTTCATGCCGGGGATGTGCTTCAATACATCATCCAGCGTTGGCTCCTTTGCCAAAGGAGTATTACGGACACGGGTAACCAGGGTCTCGTTTCTCATTTTGTACATCGGGCGATGACCTGTTACGGTTACGGCTTGAATCTCGGCCTCCTTATCAGCTTTTGTCTCAGCCTCCTTATCAGCATAGATCTCAGTCTCCTTATCAGCTTTGATCGAATCTTTTTCAGTCTGTACCGAGTCTGCGGAAACTCCGGATGTCGGGAATTTCCCGTTTTGTGCTGTTGCACAGGTGGCGGTGGCTAGCATCGTACATATAACTGTTTCTTTCTTCATTTTCTTCCTTGCTTTTTGTTTTCGTCTGCAAAGGAACAGCTTTTCGGGCTTAAAATCGCAAATAATCATTACTGAAACATTACGCTGGCAAAATAATCGGACTTCACCTTATTATATATAGTGAAATCTTCGTACCTTTGCATCGAAAAAAGAAAAATGATATGAATAGAAGAATCAAACAAGTCTGGCTGCTCGCCATCCTTTCCTCTTTCCTGCTGATAGGCTTGCAGACCTATTGGCTCTATAATAGCGTGACCTATTCGATGGGAGAGATGGGGAAGAAAAATGCCGAAAAGGCGGAACAGGCAATAGTCACTTATCAGACAAATATCGGAGAGGCGGTAAAAGAAAAATCACATATCGGTTATGTCGTCACGGCATATTTTTCAGACTACAAGCGTCCCGTTACAACGGTTTGCTCTCCGCTGGATACGGATACAATCATAGGTGGAGTGGTGTATACCAAGCCGGGATTCAGCAACGTGATGCAGAAGAGAGATACTTTCGATTTGCGTGAGACGGATTCCAACAATTCTTTTGATTGTTTGAATACTTACATCACTTACCAGCTTACCCACTTTGACAAGGCGCATTTTGACCGTTTCATCAGTAAGAAACTGGGCAATGATTTCATCGGGGCAGAGATGAAGATGGGCAAGCATCGTCTGTGGCAGACAAGAATCGTAGAGCCTCCTACCTTGTTTCGTCAGGAAATGCTGGTGGAAGTGCCTTTTAATCCTATCCAGTATCAGTCGATGCAGATGAGAATGCAGGTGCCGATGCTGCCCATCCTGAAGGGAATGATGTGGCAGATAATAGGAAGTCTGCTGGTTACTATCATGCTTCTCCTGAGCATAGCATATCTCATCAAGGTGATGCTCCTGCAGAAGAAGGTGGATAAGATGCGAAGCGACTTCGTGCATACGATGATTCACGAGCTGAAACGCCCCGTGCAGACGCTGAAGATGTGTGTATCTGTATTCTCTGCTCAAAAGACTGATGAGAAGGATGAGAATGCTCTCATCATGGAGACGGTTAGAGAGGAGAGCGATAACCTGACCGCCTATCTCGCCAAACTTCGGGAAGTAATCAGGGCAGAGGAACATATCCCGCTCCAGATAACGTCTTTCGATATCCATGCCGCCTTGCAGAATCTGGTGGCTGTGTATCGAAAGAACAGACAGAAGGAGGTGAATGTTTCGCTCGATTACCAGCGCACTTCCAACCGGATGATGGGAGATAGAGACCAGCTTCTGAATGTGGTCAGCAATCTGATGGAGAACTCGGTGAAGTATTCCGGCGATATTGTCAATATCCATGTTGCCTGCCGAGATACCGAGAAGGAGGAAGTCATGATTTCTGTATCAGATAATGGTATCGGAATTTCGCCCGACGAGCAGCAGAGAGTCTGGACGAAGTTCTATCGCAGCAATGCTTACCCGGATATGATGCAGCCGGGCATCGGCTTGGGTTTGAGTTTTGTGGATATAATTGTGAAGGCCCATGGGGGCAGGAAAATGATGCAGAGCGAAGTGGGCAAGGGAACCAGGATTTCGATCATCATCCCGCAGCACTCCTGATGCATCCGGTTTAACGCTATAAACAACAGAAAAAATGATCAAGATATTATTTGCAGACGATGACTTGAAGTATTCCATGTTGCTGAAGAGTTTCCTGCAGCAGCATGGCTACGATGTGACTTATGCCGGCAATGGCAAGAAGGCATGGGAGCAGTTCCCGGAGGTGAAGCCCGACCTGGTATTGCTCGACATCAATATGCCGGAGATGGATGGCTATGAGGTGGCTGATCGCATCAGAGCTATCGACCCGAAGGTACTAATCTTCTTTCTCACCGACCGTACGGAGAAGAACGATCGACTGAAAGGTTTCTCCCTGAAGGCAAACGATTATCTTGCCAAACCCTTCTATCCGGAAGAGTTGCTGGCAAGAATAGAGGAGCGGTTCTCCATGAATGAGAGTGAGACGATAGAAGAGGAGGTGTATCATTTCGGTGAAACCACCTTCAGCTATAACAATAATGAGCTTCGTACCCGTTCCTCTCGTGTGCTCATCACCAGCCGACAAGCCGACATCCTCCGTCTGCTGGCGAAGAATATCGGTAATGTAGTAAGCAAGGAGATGATACAGGAGGCGGTGTGGGGTACCGTAAGCTATGCCAACTCCCAGGCTGTGAATGTGCAGATGACGTATCTTCGCCATGCTCTTCAGCATGATGCAACCGTTAAGATTGAGTCGCTGAAGAAAAAGGGATGTGTTTTGTCTGTTATTTCTCCAGAGTAACGATGATGTAGCTTCTGCCATCCTCTTTCAAACCTCTTTCCTGAATGGCCTTGGTGCCCTCTTTCAAGATCTCGATGGCTCTGATCTTGCTGGAAGAAATCTTGTTGAATTCCTCTTTAGTCAGCTCCTGCTCTCTGCCCTTGATCAGATAGTGAGGGTCTGGCTTGGGGGCAGGAGGTGTGGTAGTGGTGATGATATGAATCTCTATCACATCGCTTTTGGGTGCCGGCAAGACGGTGGTGTTTACCCGGTAATTCTTGATGGTTTTACCGATAAGCTCCTTGCCGGTGAAATTTGGGATGCGCTCACCGTCAATGCTGTAGATACGCAGGGTATCTGCCTTCGATGCCATACTGCTGGTTATGCCCAGCAGAGCAAATGCAATGGTGAAAATATACTTTTTCATAAGCGTAGAGAGTTTTATAAATCGTTTAACTGTGCCAGTGGAAGTAGTTGATAACTACCATCTTGTGTCTCTGATGAATTGATGGTGTAATGCTGCATGTTGCCTTCGTTGTCCAGGGTTGAGATAACGATGTTATTGCCTTGGCGGTTGATGGTCAGCTGCTCGGCAGAAGGCAGGGCGGCAGAGGCTACTTCATAAATCTGAGTGAAATCTTCATGAATGCTTCTTTCTGCTTCAGATGAAGTCTTCCCGGCATTGCCGGAAGTCTTTTCATTTCTTCTTGAAGTCTTCTCCGTATTTTCTGCAGTCTTCTCCGTATTGCCAGAAGAGGTCTCTTCTGTATTTTCTGCAGTCTTCCCTGCATGTTTCTCACTTCTTTCTGCGATATTCTTTCTTTTGGCAAGGGCCATCTTGCTTGACTTCATTTCCTGCGGGGTCACGATATCCTGGGTTGCAGCCAGGAAGAGGGAGTCGGCACGTTCCATCTTTTCGTATGCGTTCAGGTTCCCGTCTTCATCCTTGGAAGATGGCTGCGAGCGAACTACCTGCTCTGTAGGAACCAGATTGGCAAGGCTAGGTTGTTGTTCAGAAGAGGATGAGAAATAATCCTTGATAGGGAAGAGCAGGAAGATGAGGCCTGCCAGCATCGCCGTAGCGAGAAGAATGGCAGAGAGGCGTACCCATCTTGTTTTGTGCTTCTTAGAAGCTGCAAGGGACATCTCTTTCATTTGCGGCTGTCCATCAGCTTCTTTTTTTCTGTCCAGTTCTTTCATCTCTTCTTTTCCGTCCAATTCTTCCATCATTTCCATTTCTGTTTGATGGAAATTCGGAGTATAGTTCTCCATCCCCAGCATCAGGTTTCTGATGTCGAGATCCTCATCCGTTAAATCCTTATTCTCGCAATGGCGATAGAAATCAGCCAATGCCTGTTCTTCCTCCACGCTGGTATCAGCATCGAGGTAGCGCTCTATCAGCCCGTGGCGATAGGTTATATCTTCTAGTTTCTTCATTTCTTTCCTTTTTAGAGTTCCTTTTTTAGAATTCAATTTGAAGTTTAATTTAGAGCTCAATTTGAGCACCAGCCTTTTATGACTTCATCATTTTCAGCAATGATCTTCTTGCTGCAGAAATCATCGTCTTGGTGCTCGTCTTGTTGGCTCCGCAGATTTCGGCAATCTCATCGAGGCTCTTTCCCTCGCTTCTCAATAGCAGCATTCTTCTCTGCGTATCCGGAAGCCTGTCCATCGCCCTGTTGAGTCGCCTTTGCGTATCCTCGCCGATGATGGTCTGGTCGGTATGCTCGGTTGCCGTACAGATTTCTGCGGGATGCTTCATCTGTTCCAGCGATGCCGTCTGGGCTTTGTTGCGTCTCAGATGGTCGATGCAGAGATTCCTGGCTATCGTCATACCTAAGGCCTCGATGCTCTGGTATTCAGAGAGCCTGTCGCGCATCTTCCAGAGCTTCACCAGGGTTTCCTGCACGATGTCATCGGCTTCTTCGGCAAGGGTTCCTGCCGAGAGATAACGTTGACAATGTGCCGTCAACCTGGGGCGCATTTCCTGGACGATATGTTCAAATTCTGTTTCTTCCATTTGTTTCTTTTTATGTGTATGACGCAAGAAGAGGCGGAAGGTAAACAAAAAAATGCTACCTTCGTACATTTCCGTGCAAAGATAGCATAAAAATTTGAGATATAGACATATCTTTTATTTTATTTGTGGATGAAGTGGTTTATTCCTCTGTTTTTGCCATCATTACAATGATATTACAGGTGCAGAAAATCAGTGATGTAACAGCTTTGTAATACTTATGTTTTACGGTAGAAATATCTTCTCCTTACCTTTGCAGTCAAAATGAAGAAGATGTCTTTCCGCATCATCGGAAAAGATTTCATTCGGAATTAAGAAAATCAGATTTACGTGTATATATAATAAGGTAAGAAATGAAGAAGAAAACGTATTTGTTGATGGCACTCATGATGGTGTCGATGGGAATGAATGCCCAGAATTCTGGAAACAGCTCTTTGGAGAAGGGCATCGGGGAATTCACCAAGACCATGAAAATTGGTGGAACCATCCGCTCTAAGTATGAGTACCAGACCGAAGAGGGGGAGGGTCGATTTGAGGTGCGTACGGCCCGTATCAATGTAGCAGGAAATGTAACAAAGGAGGTTAGTTATAAGGCTGAGATTGATCTCTGTGATGAGGGTAAGATCAAGATGCTCGATGCCTATACACGCATCAAGCCTTGGAAGACCCTGCAGTTCACCATCGGTCAGGAGCGTGTGCCATTCACCATCGATGCTCACCGTTCTCCTCATCAGCAGTACTTTGCCAACCGTTCGTTCATCGCCAAGCAGGTAGGTAACGTTCGCGACGTGGGTGCAGAAATAGGATATACCTGGAATGTTGGTTTCCCTATCGTGGTGAATGCCGGTATCTTCAACGGTTCGGGCTTGACCAACCAGAAGGATTACTGGACCAAGGGCGTTAACTATTCTGCCAAGGCACAGTTCCTCTTCCCGAATGTGAACCTGGTGTTGAGCACCCAGAAGATCAAGCCATCTGATATCACGGTAACGATGTATGATGGTGGTATCACCTTCCACAAAGGTGGTTTCATTGCTGAGGCTGAGTATCTTTACAAGCATTACAGCAAGGATGCTTTCCACGATGTGCATGCTTTCGATGGCTTCATTTGCTATGACATTCCGGTCATCAATCAGAAGAGCATCATCAGGAAGGTTTCGCCTTTGGCAAGATATGATTTCATGAGCGACCACAGCGATGGTACTCGATATGGCGGTTCTGATACTGAGCTTGATGCCTTGAAGATAAACGATTACAAGCGCCATCGTGTAACTGGCGGAGTAACCCTGAGCCTTGCCAAGCCTTTCATCTCGGATATCCGTATCAACTACGAGAAGTATTTCTATCGCAAAGGTGGTATAGCTAAAGTTTCAGAAAAAGATAAGATTGTTGTGGAGTTCATGACAAAGTTTTAATTTTTTTAGGCACGGATTATACGGATTTTTTTGACTTGCGTAACTTAAAAAACTCATAGCGCCAGCCTCCGTGTAATCCGTGCCTAAAAGTTACAGCATTCCCTTAGAGCTAGGAAGCTCGAAATGGTAGATGTCTCTCTTTACCGCCATTTTCAGCGAGCGGGCAAGTGCCTTAAATATGCCTTCTATCTTGTGATGCTCGTTCTCGCCCTCAGCCTTGATGTTGAGGTTCATCTTTGCCGCATCACTCAGACTCTTGAAGAAATGCTTGAACATCTCGGTTGGCATTTCGCCCACCTTCTCTCTATGGAACTCGGCATCCCAAATCAACCATGGACGGCCACCGAAATCCAATGCCACCTGACAGAGACAATCATCCATCGGCAGACTGTAGCCGTATCTTTCGATGCCACGCTTGTTGCCCAGCGCCTGCAGCAGGCATTCGCCCAGGGCAATACCCGTATCTTCAATGGTGTGATGCTCATCCACATAGAGGTCGCCCTTAGTGTGGATGGTGAGGTCCATCATGCCGTGCTTGCCTATCTGCTCCAGCATGTGATCGAAGAAATCAAGACCGGTAGAAATGTCGCATTTGCCGCTGCCATCGAGATTTACCTTGATGTAGATATCCGTCTCCTTGGTGGTGCGCTTCACCTCGGCAATGCGGTCGCCGGCAAAGAGAATCTCGGCAATCTTATCCCAGTCCATACCGTCTTTTCCGAGAATCAGACTCTTGCAACCCAGGTTTTCAGCAAGCTGGGCATCCGTCTCACGGTCGCCGATTACATAACTGTTTGCCATATCGTATGCTGGGTTGTCGATATATTCGGTCAGCATGCCTGTGCCTGGCTTTCTCATTGGTGAGTTATCCTCAGGGAAGTGGCGGTCGATGTGCTGCTTGGCGAAGTGGATGCCCTCGCTCTCCAGGGTCTGGATGATGAAGTTGTGTACTGGCCAGAAGGTATCTTCCGGAAAGGAGTCGGTACCCAGTCCGTCCTGGTTGCTCACCATCACCAGCTCGTAGTCGGTGTGCTGGGCAATGAAGGCGAGGTTGCGGAATACGCCCTTGGTGAATACCAGCTTCTCGAAGCTGTCAATCTGCTCATCCTCTGGTTCCTGAATCAGGGTTCCATCGCGGTCGATGAAGAGTAATCTTGTCTGTTTCATTTTCTCTTAGTGTTTTATGCTAATATGATTAATACTTTTCTATTTCTGTGGTTGTCATCTGTTGGCTGTCCATCTGTTTCTGCTTTTCTTCATCTGTTACCTTGTACGAACCATAAAGGTAGGCCAAGGATATGCCAAGCCAGCTCAGTGCATAGATGATAAGGAGGCTGGTGATGGTGAAGACGAGGAAGAGGAGTGGGGTGAAGTACCCTGGTACTCCCAGTGGGTCGCCATCAAGAGCGCCTAGCTGTGAGTAGAACTGGGCGATGATGAGGATGATGGAAGGCAAGGCTGCGATAAAGGTGGCAATGCCTACAATCATGATGCCGAGGAAGCAAGTCATGAAGAAACCTCCGAAATGACGGAGGATACGGAGCAAAGACTTGCCAACCTTGCGCTTTTCGCCCTTTGCACACAGTTGCTTTCGTGGCATGAGGTGCCAGAACGAAATGACTGCCATGACGATGGTGGCTAAGTAAATGATGGTTTGCAGAATGAATGATGCCATCGGATTTACTACTCCCCAATCGTGAAGCGACTTGTTGGGGAGGAGAAAGTAGAGTACGATAGCCAACAATACCGCAAACGGAACATTTGTAGCCCAAGTTTGCTTGACAAACGATTTGATGTCGCTCGTCACTGTATTGTAGGATGCTTTCATACAAGCAGTTATGCTGCGCTGCTTAAATAATTCATTTCCTTCCATAACTATCTTGTTTTAATTTCTAATTATCGCTTTTGTATTTTTTACCTTTTTACCCTTTTACTTTTTTACCTTTTTACTTTTTTACCCTTAAAAGTTTCTTCTGAATTCAGAACAGGTAATGGCTGTTGCGATAGCCACGTTCAGACTATCAGCAGTGGCTCTTCCTTCCGGGAAGTTAGGGATAAGCAATTTGTGGTTCACCTTTTTTGCCAGGGCAGGTGAAATACCTTTTCCTTCGTTTCCCATCACGATGAGTCCTCGGTTTTCGAGCGTTTGCTGATAGATGTTGTCACCGTCCAATAAGGTTCCGTATACGGGAACATTATTTGGAAGAGATTCTACCAGACCCAGCAAATCGCCATATTCTACCTTTACTCTTGCAATGCTGCCCATCGTAGCCTGCACCACCTTTGGGTTGTATACATCGGCAGTATCCTGACTGCAATAGATATGGGTGATGCCAAACCAGTCGGCAATGCGGATGATGGTACCCAGGTTGCCTGGGTCTTGTACGCCATCAAGAGCCAGATTCAGTTCATTGGTGTTGATGCTGTAATCTCCTGATGTTGCCTGTTTGAAAACGGCAAGAACCTGTTGCGGATGTTGCAGGAAACTTACTTTCTTCAGCTCCTCTTCAGTAACCTCAATCACTTCTGTTTGTGCTGGGAAATGCTTGCCTTTGAGCCATTCACCTGTTGCCACGATGAGGTCGGCAGGTTGCAGAACGAGTAAGTCGTCTACCACCTTATGACCTTCGGCAACAAACTTGCCTTCCTTATTACGATTCTTCTTCAGTTCAAGAGAACGAATGTATTTTATCTTATTCTTGCTAATCATTATGCGTGCAAAGATACTGCAAAAAGCAGACAATACAAAATAAATTAAGATTTCTTTTCGCATTTAATTTTGTATTGTCTGTGATTTGCATTATCTTTGCAGTCTAAAATGGATATTTACATTGTCTTATTAGGCAAATAACGAATAAGATTAGTGAAGAAACAAACGATTTTCATCCTTTCTTTGCCGTTGCTCTTGGGGGCTTGTTCTTCCAGCAAATACGTGCCAGAGGGAGAGTATATATTAAATAAGGTAGAGATGGAGAGCGACTCAGATGATTATGATGCTGGGGCGCTCAAGCAGTATGTGCGCCAGAAAGAGAAACCGAAACTCTTTTCGCTCTTTAAGAACCCTTTCAGCAGGAAGCCGGTCATCTACGATACCTTGCAGGCTCGGCTTACTTGTCAGGACCTTGTCAAGGCAATGCAGAACCAGGGATTCATGCATGCTGGCGTTTCGCTCTATACCACCACTGAAGGCAAGAAACTGGATGCAAAGTATATTTTGCATCCCGGCATTCCGTATGTCTTGGGTAAGGTGGAGTATGATGTTGAGGATGAGAACATACAGAACATTCTGCATCTCGATGACCCCGACAACCAGAACCTCAAGCCAGGGATGCGATTCTCGGTAGAGGCGCTGGATAATGAGCGCAAACGCATTGCCAACCTGCTGATGGATGACGGTTATTTTAGGTTTAACAAAGACTTTATCTATTTTAGTGCCGATACGATAGCAGGACAGAATGATATTGCTTTAACCTTGCATCTTACGAAGTATAAGGCTAGCAGCAATGCACCCGAAACTGATCATCCCCGTTATCAGATTCGCAATATCAATTATCTCAGCAATGATAGTGACCGTATTCACCTTCGCCGTCAGGTATTGCTCAATGCTACAGTCTTGAAGGAGGGAAGACCTTATAGTGCCTCTGCTTTGCAGCGCACCTATAATAATTTTGCCCGTCTGCAAGCGGTGAAGTATACCAATATCCGATTTACGGAAGTGCCTGATAGTGATAGGATAGCTTATTTCGGA
The DNA here is from genome assembly GCF_050313615.1 of Prevotella sp. SGI.167. Taxonomy (NCBI): domain Bacteria; kingdom Pseudomonadati; phylum Bacteroidota; class Bacteroidia; order Bacteroidales; family Prevotellaceae; genus Prevotella; species Prevotella sp. SGI.167. Next base: position 76,523 of record NZ_JBNPLT010000006.1, read on the forward strand.
AAGAATCTGAATGCTGGTGATGATGACTTCAACCGTCTGCTGGATTGTAATATTCAGGTTAGCACTAATAAGCCTTCTACAATCTCTTTCCAGCCGGAAGGAACCAATACGGCAGGCGATTTTGGTGCTGCAGCATCGCTCACTTATACCAACAGAAATCTATTCCGTGGCAGTGAACAGCTGAGCATCGAACTCCGTGGCGCTTACGAGGCAATAACTGGTCTGGAGGGATACCAGGACCAGAACTATACCGAGTATTCGGTAGAGGGAAAGTTGGTGTTCCCACGATTCGTGGCACCTTTCCTTTCCAAGAATTTCCGCCGCAGACAGACGGCTAATAGCGAGTTGTCTGTAAGCTGGGATTTACAGAACCGTCCGGAGTTCCATCGCCGTGTCTTCTCAACGGCATGGCGTTATCGCTGGGCTGAACCACGTCATCATCTGGCTTGGCGTTTCGACCTGCTCGATCTCAACTATGTATATATGCCTTGGATTTCGGAGACATTCAAGAAGGATTATCTCGACAATGATGATAATAGAAATGCCATCTTGCGCTATAATTATGAAGATATCTTTATCATGAAGATGGGATTTGGACTGACCTATAGCAATGGGGTAGATGCTTTCCGATTGAATGTGGAGTCGGCAGGCAATCTGCTTGATGGTTTCTCTAAGACCTTGGGATTCAGAACCAATTCGCAGGGACAGCATACGTTCCTGAACATCGCATACGCTCAGTATGCCAAGTTTGATTTCGACTATACCCATCTCCTGCAGTTGGATAAGCGCAATGCCCTGGCGCTGCATGCCGGTCTTGGTGTGGCCTATCCGTATGGCAACAGTACCGTGCTGCCTTTCGAGAAGCGATACTTCTCAGGTGGTGCCAACTCGGTGAGAGGATGGGGAGTCAGAGAATTGGGTCCTGGTAAATATAAAGGAAATGATGGCAGAATCGACTTCATCAACCAGACGGGAGATTTGAAGCTGGATTTGAATGCAGAGTATCGTACTGCTCTTTTCTGGAAGTTTGAAGGAGCGCTGTTCCTGGATGCCGGTAATATCTGGACGCTCCGCAATTATGCCGAACAGCCAGGAGGACAGTTCAAGATAAATGAGTTCTATAAGCAGATAGCTGCAGCGTATGGTTTGGGACTCCGATTGAATTTCGATTATTTCATCCTACGTTTGGATATGGGTATGAAGGCGATTAATCCTGCCTATGAAAGTGGAGATGAGCATTGGGCGATTATTCACCCAAAGCTTAGTCGTGATTTTTCTTTCCACTTTGCGGTAGGCTTGCCATTCTAACCTTCCATACCCCATTTTCCATACACATTGGCAACAGGAAGTCGGCCTCTTCTACGAGGTGTGCTTCCTCGCCAATGCTGTCCATCTGCAGGAAGTTCCGCACGGTGATATCAGCAATGGCGCTTACTTCGTCATCACCGAAATCGATGTCGTTGATTTCTACCGTGGCATCCTCTGCCTTGTTCCTTAAAAGTTCCACATCTGCTTCATGTACATTGCTGGCAGCATACTTCAGCCATGGTTCTGAACTGGCAGTACAGAACTTGACAGCCTTTGGAAATTGCCAGTTATAATAATAGGTGGCAAAAGAATCTAGGTCGTTTTCCAACTGTTCTTCGTTACCTTCGTGTGCCTGACATCCTGTAAGGATGTAAAGGCTTGTAGTTATGGCTACTACAGCCATTCCTATGGCAATTATATGTTTTTTTATCATGATTCCTATTTCTTAAAATATCTATTTATTTGCTTATTTTGTGCACAAAGATAGTAAAAAACTTTGTAATAAGAATCTTTTTTGCTAACTTTGCAGTAAAATAACAATTAAAATGCTAAGATTTATATCCTTTGGCAGTGGAAGTAGTGGCAATAGCTACTATCTTTACACTGATACGGATTCGATATTGATAGACGTTGGAGTAGGAATCAGAACACTGAAGAAGCACTTCCATAACTATGGATTACGCTTCGAGGATGTACATCACATCCTCATCACTCATGACCACGCCGACCATGTAAAGTCGGTGGGCAGCTTGAGTACTGATTATAAACTACCAGTATATACAACCCGTAAAGTTCATGTAGGTATCGAGCGCAATTATTGCGTCCGAAAGAAAATTGCGCCCAATCATGTGCATGTCATCGAGAAAAGCGTACCTTTCAATGTGGGGGAATTTAAGGTGACTCCTTTTGGGGTGCCTCATGACAGTACTGATAATGTGGGCTATTTTGTAGAGTGTGGAGGCGTAACCTTCTGTCTCATTACTGATGTGGGGCATATCACCGAGGAGATGCACGATTTTATCAGTCGTTCCAACTATCTGGTGATAGAGGCCAACCATAGTGTAGAGATGCTTCAGCAGGGACCTTATCCTCAGTATCTGAAGGATCGAATTCTGGGACCTAACGGTCATCTCAGCAATGATGACTGTGCCAATGCATTGGCCGATTATGCCACACCAAACCTTCGCCATGTCTGGCTCTGCCATCTCAGTGAGGAGAACAATCATCCCGAACTGGCGAGAAAGACCGTGGAGCAGATTCTGCGAAGCAAAGGCATTGTAGCCGGAAAGGACTTCGAACTGGAAGTGCTGAAGCGGAAGACGCCTAGTGAGATTTATAAACTGGAGTAAATAAAAAGGAAGGTGTGGCATAAAGTCTTTCCTTTGCAGTTTTTAGGCACGGATTACACGGATTTTTTATGAGAGATGATAATCGCTTAACTTATATTGGCACCATAAATCCGTGTAATCCGTGCCTTATCTATATCCTGAGAAGTTTATGCCACCCTCTTCTTCTAAATTTTATCCAATGCCTGCTTGATATCATCCAGAATATCTTCGACATCCTCGATACCTACTGACAAACGAATCAAATCTGGGGCAACACCTGCCTCTTTCAACTGCTCGTCTGAAAGCTGACGGTGGGTATGGCTGGCTGGATGGAGCACGCAAGTACGGGCATCAGCCACATGAGTCACGATATTAATCATATCGAGCGAATCCATGAACTTGATTGCTGTTTCGCGGTCACCCTTCAATCCGAATGCGATAACACCGCAGGTGCCGTTTGGCATGTACTTCTGGGCAAGATTATAATATTCATCGCCCTTCAGTCCGCTATAGTGAACCCAAGCCACACGCTCATCGTTCTGCAGGAATTCTGCTACCTTCTGTGCATTCTCGCAATGCTGACGCATACGGAGATGGAGACTCTGAAGACCTAAGTTCAGGATGAACGAATTCATTGGTGCAGGGATAGAACCCAGGTCACGCATCAGCTGAGCCACCAGTTTGGTTGTATATCCCATCTTGCCGAATGCCTTTACGTAGGTCAATCCGTGGTAACTTTCGTCCGGAGTGCAGAGGCCAGGGAACTTCTCGGCATTCGCCATCCAGTCGAAGTTGCCGCTATCCACAACAACGCCACCTACCTGAGAGGCTGTACCATCCATATATTTAGTGGTAGAGTGGGTAACGATGTCGGCTCCCCATTCAAATGGACGACAGTTGATAGGTGTGGCGAAGGTGTTGTCTACGATGAGAGGTACACCGTTCTTATGAGCGATGCGTGCAAACTTCTCGATATCGAGTACTGCACAGCCAGGATTGCTGATGGTTTCACCAAAAACTACCTTGGTATTTGGACGGAAAGCCTTCTGGATTTCCTCCTCGCTGTCGTTAGGATTTACGAAGGTGCACTCGATACCGAGTTTCTTCAAGGTTACACCGAAGAGATTGAAGGTGCCACCGTAAATCTCGTTAGAGGTGACGATGTGGTCGCCTGCCTCGCAGATGTTGAACACAGCGTAGAAGTTGGCAGCCTGACCGCTGGAAGTCAACACTGCGCCCACGCCACCCTCAAGCTGAGCAATCTTCTTGGCCACAACATCATTAGTTGGATTCTGGAGTCGGGTATAGAAATATCCCTCTTTCTTCAAATCGAAGAGCATCGCCATCTCCTCAGAATTGTCATATTTAAATGTCGTACTCTGATAGATTGGCACCTCAATCGGCTCGCCGTTCTTTGGTTCATAGCCTCCCTGTACGCAGAGGGAAGCAACACGCAATTTCTTTTCCATTGTCGGTTATGTTTTTTATGTTGTTATTGTATTATATGTTTATTTCATAAATACGAAATATACTGCCGCTATCAGGCAGATGAATGCAGCCAGGTGATTCCAATGCAATCCCTGTCCCTGGAAGAGGATGTTGGCAATGATGGCAAAGACGATAAGCGATACGCATTCTTGTATCACTTTCAGCTGTACCAGATTGAAAGGACCGCCATTGTCTATGAATCCGATGCGGTTGGCTGGTACCTGACAGCAATATTCAAAGAAGGCTATGGCCCAACTGAAGGCGATGACTCCTATCAGAGGCCAGTTGCTGCTCACCCCTGTCTGCTGAAGTTTGAGATGCCCGTACCAAGCCAATGTCATGAAAATATTGCTCAGTACCAATAATAATATAGTATATATACCATTCATAACAATAATTGTTTAATGTGTGCAAAGGTACTACAAAACATCGAAAATACGAAGGATTTGTCCGAAAACATCGTGTTTTAGATGAAAAAAAGTCTGTTTTGAGTGCTTTTTACCACTTTTTTGCATAATAAGTGAAAATAATTGAGAAAAAGTTTGGTAGTTTCAAAAAATAGTAGTACCTTTGCACTCGCTTTTACGAAATGGATGCACCCTTAGCTCAGTTGGTAGAGCAACTGACTCTTAATCAGTGGGTCTAGGGTTCGAATCCCTAAGGGTGTACAAGAGAAAACTCCGAGGAACTTTTGTTCTTCGGAGTTTTTTTGCTTTCTGTTTTTAGGCACGGATTACACGGATTTTTCTATGAGATTATAAATGCGCTTTATTTACATGAGCGCTATAAATCCGTGTAATCCGTGCCTTATCTATACTATGAACTATACTCTAGTCTAGATGCTTCTGCCACAGCCTTTCTTCCTACATTCAGGGCATTCCCCCTTGATGACGAAAGAAACAGAGTGGGGGAAGAAACCTTCGGGCAACTGGAAACTCGGAATATGAATGTCTTCCATACAGAAAGAACGCTGGCAGGATTCACAATAAAAATGAATATGACCATCGTGATGATCACATGCGCCGTCCTCTTCGCATATCTCATAATTCAGGATACCTCGTCCGTCCTCAAAAGCATGAACCACGTCATGCTCCAGAAAAAGCGTAAGCACACGGAAGATGCTCGACTTGTCCATCGTCACCATCTTTCGTTCCAGCATGCTGAGGCTCTGGGGATGAGAGTCGCTCTTCAAAGCTTTCATCACGAGTATACGGTTGGCTGTCGGTTTAATACCCTTTGCCTCCAATTTTTGGATAATATCTTCTGTTTCCACCTTATTATATATATGTATTTGTTATTATTTTATCTATCTAGGTGCAAAGATACGAAATATAATAAGATATTTGCGCTTTTTTATTATAAATATTTGCTTTTTTCTTCTTCATGTTCTCTATTCTCTATTTTTTGAAGTACCTTTGCACTTCAGAACGCTGAATAAGAATTTATAAAAGAGATAACAATGAATCAGAAAACTTTTAGAAACCGAATGAGCAGCGTGAAGTCTGCCTTCGGACTAATGCTGCTTTTGTTGATTCTGCCTTTGCAGATATTGGCGGCAGAATTAGGAGAGGCTGGTAAGCGATTGGCAGCTTTGCCAGGAGTAAGTGATGTGGAAACACTGAAGAGTACACATTTCCCGGAGAAATATGTGTTCTTCATCAAGCAGCAATTGGATGGCAAGGATGCTTCCAAGGGTAGCTTTGATCAGAGAGTGGTTCTGTGCCATCGTGGATTCGACCGTCCTACCGTTCTCGTGACAGAAGGATATGATGCCAACTATGCCTTGCATGAGGGATATATCGAGGAACTTTCCAAACTCTTCGATACCAATATCATCACCGTGGAGTATCGCTATTTCAATAAGTCGATGCCTAATCCTTGTAACTGGGATTACCTTACCGTAGAAAATTCGCTTTATGACCTGCATCATGTGAACAAAACTTTGCATGCGATGTATAAGGGCAAGTGGATTGCTACCGGTATCAGCAAGGGTGGACAGACAACAATGTTCTATCGTTCTTATTTTCCTGATGATGTAGATATCTCAGTACCATACGTAGCACCGCTCAATAAGGGTGTAGAGGATGGCAGACATGAAAAGTTCCTGCAGTATCAGGTATCCACAAAGGAGAACAGACTGAAGGTGCTCAATTTCCAGTTGCTTCTCTTTAAGCGCAAGGCAGCCTTGTTGCCAATGTTCGAGAAGTATTGCAATGAGAAGAAGTATGTCTTTAATGCTCCATTGCCAGAAATTTTCGACTTCTCGGTATTTGAATATGCTTTTGCTTTCTGGCAGTGGGGCGAGGATATCAATCAGATTCCTGCAAGTGATATGGATGACAAAAAAGTGTTTGATTACTGGATCAATATGTGTGAGCCAAGCTATTTCACCAATTATAATGCTACCGCTTCGTTTGATGTGCAGGCTGCAAGAGAGTTGGGATATTATGGCTATTATACCAAACCGTTCAAGAAATATCTCAGCATCAAGACGGCTAAGGGATATCTGAAGCGATTGATGGTACCAAAGGGTGCTGAGAATGTGAAGTTCTCGCCAGCGCTTTACAATCATACTGTCGACTTCCTGACCAAGAACGATCCGAAGATGGTATATATCTATGGTGACATTGACCCATGGGGAGCATCCGGTATCTATGGTTTGCCGTTCACCAAGAACAAGAAGAACCTGCATGTATATATGTGTCCTGGTGGTTCGCACAAGGCTCGCATCCTTTCATTCCCTGAGCCAACAAGACAGGAAATCATCAACTTGATTAGTGGATGGTTAAAGGAATAAGTCTTATGCGAAAAAGTTTTTTCTCGAAAAAAGTCTCAAAGTCTCATTTTTCTGTTGAAAATATTGACTTAAAGGCTTGATGGATAGAAAGATAACAAAATGATACTTCTCGGTTTTAGAGCCGAGAAGTATCATTAAAGTATCATAGAAGTGTCATGATTTTTACTTTTCTTTACAAGGTACTTCGTTTTTGATTCTTTTTTACTTCGTTTTTGATGTTTAAAATCCAAATAACAATCAATCAACTCACCGGCATTGAGTGCCCAAATTTAGGCTCTCAATTTGGGCACTCGATGCCCGCAGTACGGGCAATCAGTGCCCGTTACTTGTTCTCTCGATGCCCACCACTTGGTCTCTGAGTGCCCGTCTGATGGGCACAGATAGACCGCTTGACGGGCTGTAACAGACCTCCTTATGGTCATTATTCCTAGTCCTACTTGTCAGTTTTTTACCTTATTCCTAGTTTGTATTGACATACTTTATAAACTGGAAAAGTAGACACTATCAGTTTTATAAAACAGAAATACTAGACACTTGTAACGGTTAGATTTTAGTGAAGTCAATCTCATCAGAGAAGTGCTCGAACTCAACATCCTTATATCCGTATCGAGCGAAGAGTTGCTTGATATATTTCTGCTGTTCCGGCAAGAGTTTGAGTTGTCCCAGTTTGTATCGATAGTATTGTCCTTTGCTGCCGAGGTAGTCTCTCATTTCAGCGCGCAAGGCAGGAGCGTCTTTTACTTTCATTTCAGCAAAGAGTTTGTCGAATCCCCATGCCATTTTCACGACACGGAGTGGTGCGAAGTACTTGCATTTCCCGTTTTTGAGAGCATTAGGGAAAATGGCGTCTCCTCTTTCAGTCTCCTCATTTTTGTAGAGTGCAGAGAGATAGTGTATGCATTTGTCTTTCATCGGACATGGTTCGGTGAAGCAATAGGTGATGTTGCTAGGTACGTTTCCGTACTTAAAAGCCTTTTTCAATAATTCCTTTTCATCCATGTTTCGTAAGTATTTAAATAAATAACTTTCTCTCTTAACGCAGAAAAAGTGTATTTATTGCCTTGAGCATGAGTGTTTTGTCTTTTTTCTATTTCCCATGAGCATAAGTATTTTATCTTTTTTCCCATGAGCATGAGTATTTTATCTTTTTTATGCTTATTTTAAACACATTTCGGCATATTTTTCTGGCACCAAGCCCGATTTTGATGATACTTCTCCTTGATTTATGATACTTCGATGATACATCTCCCTCCATTTTTTAGAGAAGTCTCATTTTGCTAAAGTATTGAATATTAATGATATAATCCTATATTTGGGTCGAAAAATGATACTATGAGACTTTTTTCGTGAAAAACTTTTTTGCGCGAGCATGTTTGATGTTGCCATTTATCGCCTTGTTGACAGGATTCTTTTGGTTTTATATTATCATTAGTAGTTGCACCAAAGTTTTGAATATGCCCTTGTCTTTCTCTTCTTTGAATACTTTTAGAACTTTTTCCTTTATGATATAGTCCTTTAGTCTATCTCGATAAGTAGGATGAGAGAGTAGTATCCAAAGCTCTTGATCAATGTAGGCATATTGGGTATTTCTATCTAGCCACGCTTTTGAAGGAGATTCCGTTTTTACTTCAGCATTTGTCCAGACTAAATGCCAGAACTTATCTGATTTCAAGAAATAATACGGATAATGTAAGGGGGTAAGGTTCTCTTGATGAGCTTTTAAGAAAAACTTCCCGAAAATGCCTTGGTATATAGGTGCAATCTCTTCATAAGTGAAATGGTTGACCGTTTTTCCGTTTTCCATCAGCTCTATGATGGATAGGATAAGTGTTGGTTTGGCGATGATGCGTGTATGATTATTCTTGTTAGTACATTGTAGCATCTTATCGATGAGCTCGCAATAGTAATCGAAGGCTTCATCGTAGTCAAAGAATCTGAGATATGTAGTCATAATCTGCTATATTTTTATGGGTTTGATAACTTTTTCTGCAAATATACAAAAATAATTCGAGATAAGCGCACGTTTTTCGGAAATTATTGTTATTTTTGCAATTGCATTCTACCGCAGAAAGCCCGTAGGGCTGAGCGGGTGGGTGTGACTTTTATGAAATAGAGCGTTTACTAACGTTCGTCTGCGACTACTCGTAAACTTCGCAACTTTACCTTTAGTTGGACGTAGATGTGACAATGGTGAATGTTCACGGAGGGTGTATAGTATCCTGCTGCGAACTGTCGTATACATACCATAACTGTATGTTTTGGTATCGTGTATGACTATATGTTCGTACATGGAATCATCATATACCATAACGTGGGCTTTCTGCATTGTCCGTCTCTTTCAACTAGGGCAATGCGAAGGCCTTCGAGTGGTGGGATGGGCAAGGAGAATCCCACGTTTCCGTTTTATAGAGGCCTAACAGAATACTAACACAACTCACGATACCGGGATTCTATCGCTTTGAAGAAGATAGATGTACAACAAATATACACTCTCTGGACATGAATCTTTTCCTTGCAAAACCTTATGGCTCACCAAGGGATATAACTTTATGATAGATGGAGGAAACTTCAATGCTTCTGATGCTGTAATAGCTTTGGGAGTGGGAAAAAACATGGTTTCTTCTATCCGATATTGGCTCAAGGTGTTTGGTATTTCCAATCAGGATAAGCCAAGCAGAATAGCAGTTTATTTATTCGATGAATCAGAAGGCGTAGATAAGTACATTGAAAGTTTGGGAACTTTGTGGTTGCTTCACTACCTTCTGGTCAGTTTGAAAGAAGCAACGCTTTATCATATTACTTTTGTGCAATTCCAAAAAGAACGCAAGGTCTTTGAAAGGGAGCAATTGGTAAACTTCGTGAAAAGACTGATGATAGAGGATGGAAAGGACAAAATCTTTAATGTGAATACCACCAAGAAAGATGTGGGTGTACTGTTGCAGAACTATGCCCAGCCTTATAAAGCCAAGTCGTTTGAGGATTATTCTTCTCTTTTGATTGATTTGGATCTGATAAGAACTGAAGATAATGGTAAGACGTTCGCCTTCAATATCGAAGGTAAGCGCAGGGTTCCGATGGAGATTTTCTTATATGCCATTCTTCAGGAAAAAGGTAAAGATAAGTCTGTATCATATGATACATTGCAGGAAATAGGCTTAATGTTCTGCATGACAGATGCAGAGGTCATAGATATGGCCCAGTCTATAGGTGAGCATTATTCAGAGTATGTACAGTATAGTGATAATGCAGGTATCCGTCAGTTATTGTTTAAGGAAGGTTCTTCTTTGAAGGACATTGATGTTTTAGATAAGTATTATAAGAATGCGACAGTTTAGTTTATCAGCAAACATAGAGGAAGGCTTTGCTAGTGAGGCCAAATATATCGTAACTCCTAATGCTCGCCAAGTGGCAGAGGGTATTGCGAATGGATTTCGATCGGGAGTTCATTCTTATACCATCATTGGCTCTTATGGAACAGGTAAGTCAAGTTTCTTATTGGCTTTGGAAAGAGACTTGATGGGAGGTAAGCAATATGATTTGTTGAATCCTTCTGAACTTTCAGAGAAGAAGTTTGAAGTTCTTAAAATTGTTGGCGACTATAAGGAACTGTCTGTCTTGTTGAGTCAAAAACTCTCTGTTGATGGCACTGCTGATAGCATTCTGGATGAACTCAAAACCAAATATAACAAACTGAAGAGCCAGGGAAAATTCCTGGTTATCTTCATTGATGAGTTTGGCAAGGTGCTGGAGCATGCTGCCAAGAATAATCCGGAGCGTGAACTTTACTTCATGCAGAAATTGGCTGAGTTCGTGAATGTGCCATCCAGAAATATCCTTCTTCTGACTACGCTTCATCAGAATTTCAACGCCTACTCCCGTAAGTTGAATGAAGTACAGAAAGAAGAGTGGACGAAAGTAAAGGGGCGTTTCCAGGAGTTGGTATTCGTAGAACCGATAGAGCAACTTCTCTATCTGGCTTCTACGCAGATTGATGCCAGTAGAACCATGCAAAATGATGATTCTTTGATTGATTCACTGGCTTCGTTGGCAAAGAAAACTGGCTTTGTTTCTCAAAACTTTTCAGAAGCAACTGCACAGGCATTGGCTCCGCTGGAACCATTTGCTGCATACGTCATTACACAGGCCATTCAGAGATATGGACAGAATGAGCGTTCTTTGTTCTCTTTCTTGAATGCAAGGGGACGTAACTCTTTGTCTGAATATGAGGGAAAGATATATCAGCTTCAGTGCTGCTATGATTATATCTACTATAATTTCTACTCTTACCTGAAGGAGGCGAATGCCGACTCCATGCAATGGAGTTCAATGCAGGTTGCCATCGAGAGAGTGGAAGGTCAACTATGGGAAACCAAGACAGACCTTGTAGATGCCATCAAGCTGGTGAAAGCCATCGGATTACAGAATCTTTTCGGCAATGCTTCATTTAAGATGAACCGTGAAGATACTGCTCTGTATGCCAAGACTGCTTTGAATATAGAAAACCCAACGGGGCTTTTAAAGAAGTTGGAGCAATTCAAGATTATCCGATATGCCAGCTATAAGTTCCGCTACATTCTTTTTGATGGCACAGATATCAATATAGAAGATGAAATCCGCAAGGCTGGTTTGGTGGTTAGCCGTCCTGTAAACTTTGTGGATGATATCAGAAACTATTGTTTCAAGAAGGTGGCTCCTGTCAAGGCTTGCTATTTCCAGAAAGGTACTCCAAGATACTTTGAGTATGAAGTGCTGGGTGAAGGAGTGGACAAGACTCCTACTGGCGATACTGATGGATATATTCAGTTGATCTTCTCTTCCCGTAAGAAAGTGTTGGAGGAGATTTGCGAGCTGAGTGAAAAAAGTGAGAATGCCATCATCTTTGTTTGTTTCAGAAATACAGACGAGTTGGTGTCTCACCTCTATCTGATAGAAAAGTACAAATATATATTGAGCAAGGTGTTGGTAGATAAATCTGATAAGGTTGCTATCAACGAAATCAATAATCTGATGGAGTATGAGAAAGTGGTTCTCAATAAATCTATCAGTGATAGCTTGTTTGCATATAATGGAGATGTTACTTGGATTTTCATGGGAGAGGAAAGAGAGGTTTGCTCCTTAAGAGACTTCAACCAGTTGCTGTCAGTGGTATGCGATGAGATTTATTCTCAGACTCCTGTGATGAACAATGAATTGTTCAACAAGCATAAGTTGAGTGGTTCAATCTCTAGTGCGAAAGGTAAGTACCTGGCTGCATTGCTGAACCAGAGCAATGAACAGGACTTAGGATTCCCTGGCGACAAGTTCCCACCGGAGAAAACCATCTATTATTCTCTCTTGAAGAGTACGGGACTTCATGTGAATGGAGAGTTTGCTGATGTGCCATCCAATGAAGGAATCATGCCTTTGTGGGATGCATGTGAGGAATTCCTGAAATCTACGACTTTCAAACCTCGTAAGATTTCTGAGCTGATTAAGAAGTTGTCAGCAAAACCATATAAGTTGAAGCAGGGATTCCTGGATTTCTGGATTCCCACCTATTTATATATAAAGAAGCAGGATTTCTCTCTGTATGGAACCAATGGAGCATATATCCCAAATATCAACATGGAGTTCTTCGAGTTATTGCAGAAGCATCCGGGAGAATATCTGGTCAAGGCATTCGACGTGACAGGTGTGAAGGTGCAGATATTCAATCAGTACCGCAAGTTCCTGAATGTAGAAGCCATGGGAAGTATCAAGAGCGATGATTTCATTGAAACCATCAAGCCATTCTTTTTCTTCTATAACAAGAGATTGAATGATTATGCCAAGCATACCCGTAAGTTCAACCATGAGCAGACGGTAAGATTCCGTGATACTCTGGCTAGGGCAAAGGACCCGGAGAAGACATTCTTTGAGGATTTGCCTGAGGCTCTGGGCTACGACAAGGAAGCTTTGCAGAATCCTGATAAAGTACAAGAGTTCTGTTATGTCATTAATCGGGCAGTCAAGGAACTTCGTTCTTGCTATTCTGATATGATAGACCGTGTGGAAGGTCGCTTGTTGGAAACATTGGGCATCGAGTCATACGATTATTCTGAATATGTGGTAGAGATCAGAAAGCGTTTGGCTCATGTTAAGGCATATCTCCTGACAGATAGACTAAAGGAATTCTATCAGCATGTGATGGCTGAGTTTGATAATCGTAATGAGTGGTATCAGTCTATTTGCTATACGGCATTGGAGCAACCATTAGAGCGATTGCGCGACGATCAAGAAGAAAAACTGATTGACAGTTTGCTTATGCTCTTCCATGAATGTGAGAAATATTCTGACATATCCAAGGTGGCAGAGGATGAATCAGATGAGATTTATTCGTTGGATTTGGTTTCAACGAAGGGCAGCAGTATCCATTCTCAGACTTTCAGATTGCCAGAAAGCGAGATGCAGAAGGCTGAGGAATTGGAAAAGAGCATCGACAAGCTACTTGATGGCATTGGAAATGACAATGTATCGGTATGTACATTGTTGAAAATATTGAATAAGAAGTTGGGTTAAAGCCTCTTCCGTAAAATGAATAGAGCAAAATGAAAGTAAGAAATATTTTAGGAATATCTGGCGGAAAGGATAGTGCGGCTTTGGCCATCTATCTCAAGCAGAAATACCCAAACTTAAAGATTGAGTATTATAATTCTGATACAGGCTGTGAATTGGCTGAGACGGAATTGCTGATTGATAGATTGAGCGCTTATCTGGGAAACATCAAAAGACTTAGGGCTGCTGAAGACAGTCCTGAGCCTACGCCCTTTGAGCATTTTCTGAAGGCTACAGGTGGATTCTTGCCTTCGCCACAAGCTCGATGGTGTACCAAGAAGATGAAACTTGATGAGTTTGAAAGATATGTTGGTGATGACTATGCAGTATCATATGTTGGTATTCGAGGTGATGAAGACCGTGACGGTTATGTGTCTTCTAAACCTAATATTCAGTCTGTCTTCCCTTTTAGAAGAAATATCTGGAGCGTGGATGTCATCAATAAGTTTTTGCACAAAGAAAACCAGGAGCAGATTATTGACATCTACAATAAGTTATGCCCTGAGGGATTGATGAAGGAAGACTTGATAGATGTGTTGAAGAAACCGATTACCAAGCAATTCTACTATTCCAAAAAGCTGAATGCATTGTTGGATATAGACGTGAAGATGTTTAACCATGCCGTCTTTGAATACTTGAAGACTACGGATTATCCTGTTGGTCATCTGGATTCATTCCCTTTGATAGATAACGACGAGGTGCTTGTAAAGGAAGATATCTTCAGACTGCTGAGGGATAGTGGAGTAGGAGTACCATCTTATTATGAGGAAATTCCTTTCGAGGTGGATGGTAAGACGGGAACCTATTGTAGAAGCCGAAGCGGATGCTATTTCTGTTTCTTCCAGCAGAAAATAGAATGGATTTGGCTCTATGAGCAGCATCCTGACTTATACAAAAAAGCAATGTCGTTTGAGAAGGATGGTTATACCTGGATTCAGAATGAGAGTCTGGCAGACTTGATAAAACCAGAGCGTATTCGCCAGGTGAAACTGGATATCATCAAGCGACAGGAAACAAACAAAAATAAGAATAAAGGCACTAGTCTTGCCGAACTCTTCGGTGATGAATATGTTTGTGCCAACTGTTTTATTTAAGACTTTATAACTAGAATATAATCGGAGGGACGTCTATGTTGAAAGATGTAGAATGGGCTAAGGATGGAACCTATATACCTGGAGAAGAATTTTCTCCAGAAAGGTTTTTTAATGATGGATTGAAGAACAGTTGCAGTTTCGATCTGCAACTGGGCTATTTCAGTTCTGCCACTATTAGTGTATTGGCAGAAGGCTTTGCTACGTTTATTGCAAAAGGCGGAGTTATGCGTCTTATCATCAACCAGATTGTATCTGAAGAAGATAAGGAAGCTATCCAGAAAGGAGTCTTTGGTGAAGTGGTAGATTGTATGGATCTGTCTGATTTTGAGTCTCTTCGAAAGACATTTGATGAGTATCAGAATCAGTTTTTCAGATGCTTGGCGTATCTGATTTCTCAAAATAGAATTCAAATCAAAATCATTAAGCCAAAGAAACATAAGGGAATTGCTCATACTAAGACTGGGCAATTCCGTGATGATGATACCATTACTTCGTTCACTGGTTCAGCCAATTTTACAATTAATGGCTTGCTTTATAACATAGAGGAAATCAAGATAGACCGAAGCGATTCTCCTGATGAGATGACTCAGAATAGAATCAAATCTCAAAGAGCAAAGTTTGAGCTTATCATGAATGAGCAGGAAAGCGATATAGAGTATCTGTCTCCAAGTCAGTTGGAGACGGCAGTATCGTCATGTTATCAGGACACGACCATAGAAGAGCTGCTAGATGTAGAAAAGAAGTTGGATAGAATTCGCCAGGAACGAAAAGCTCAAAAGGCATTTATGGGTGGAGATATGGTTAGGGAGGACATTTGTCTGGAAGAGATAACTCCACGTTTTCCATATCCATCAGGTCCAAGAGAATACCAGCAGCAGGCTTTTGAAAACTGGAAAAACAATAAGCAGAAAGGTCTTTTTGCCATGGCCACAGGAACGGGTAAGACAATCACCTCGCTGAATTGCTTGTTGGAGATTTATAAGCGCAATAGATACTATAAGGCGATAATTCTGGTACCAACGATTACTTTGGTAAATCAGTGGGAGCAAGAATGTCATAAGTTTAATTTTATGAATGTCATAAAGGTTTATTCTAGGAATCCTTTATGGAAAGAGGATGTTGAGTCGATTCATTTTAATGAGGAATATCGTTTGAAGAATGAGCGTGAGACCTCTTATGTGATTATATCTACTTATGCATCTTATACTCGTGAAAAAGTATTTAATACATTGAATGGCTTCAGCAAAAAACAGTTGTTGTTGATTGCTGATGAATGCCATAATATGGCTTCGGGTAGTATGTTGAAACGATTAGCCTATATTCCTTATCTGCGTAGGATAGGCTTATCGGCAACACCTGATTGTCAATACGATGATGAAGGTAACAGGAACTTGCGTAAATTCTTTGGTGCAGAGAATCATTATACTTATGAGTATAGTATGGAAGAAGCTATCAGAAAAGGTGTGCTTTGTAAGTATCTGTATTATCCACATATAGTACGGCTGACCACGGAAGAACTAGAAGCTTATGTTGAACTGTCTGAAAGAATAGCTAAGTATTTCAATGATGATACCTGCTCTTTTGCAAAAATGGATGAGGGACTTAAAATGCTCTTGTTGGCAAGAAAGCGAATTGTTCATAAGGCTGCAAACAAACTTAAAGCTTTTGAGGACATCATCAAGAAGCGGTATCAAGAAAAAGGAAATTTGAAATATTCTCTGATATATGTCCCTGAAGGAAATGAACCTAATTATCTTGAAGTTGAAGATGATACGCTTAATCAAGATGAGGATTCTGAGCATCTTATAGATTTATATACAAAGTCGATATTGAAGCTGGATGATAAAATAACGGTGCGTAAGTTTGTATCAGGGCAAAAGGATAGAGATGAAATTCTTGAAGAATTTGCCAGTGGTAAACTTCAAGTGCTGACTTCTATGAAATGTTTGGATGAGGGTGTTGATGTTCCAAGAAGTGAATTGGCAATCTTTTGTTCAAGTACAGGAAATCCACGTCAGTTCATTCAGCGACGAGGACGTGTGTTGAGAACACATCCTGAGAAGAAGATAGCGGTGTTGCATGATTTGGTTGTTGCTCCTGAGATTAATCCAAATAGTAGTAGTTATCGAATGGAGCGTGCCATGCTGAAGAGTGAACTGATTAGAGTGAACAACTTCGCATTGCTATCAGAGAATCCTTCTTACTCAGAATTGGAACTGAGAGAGGTGATGGAACATTATGGTTTGAATTTATATAATAATGATAATATACAATGACAAATAAAGAAAGAATGCTTCACATGGTTCTCGATGACACAAAGTTGCAAGAACTCTATGATTACGACCAGTCTGAATATGAGGACTTATATACAGCCTTGAATTCAGATAATGTGGTTGTGGCTTCTGTTGCTCGCATCATAAAGGAGCTTGATGGTTCTACTGATGAGAGTGTTCAGAAGAAAGTGTACATGACAGTGTTTAATTACATAAATGAAAACTTGATAATATGATAATAAAGAAGATTGAAATAAATAATTTCCGTAGCTATTACAAGTTTAATGTTTTTGAACTTGATAACGGATTGAATCTGATTATCGGCTCAAATGGTGATGGTAAGACAACTTTTTTTGAAGCTTTAGAGTGGCTGTTTCGAACTGACGGAACAAGTAAAATGGACACAAAGCTTATCTCAAAGAAAAGATGCGAGGAACTAATGGCTGATGAGTCTGACGATGTTCGTGTTTCAATGACATACGAACATAAAGGTTATGTCAAGACTTTGGAAAAGAGTTTTCGTTTTACGAAATCTTTCGATGGAGAAATCACCATGTCTAATTTTTCTTTCTCTTTAATAGAGGAGAATGGAGTGGAACGAATGGTTCGAGATGGCATTAAATTTGATTATGATTTGCCTTCGGAGATTCGTAAATACACTATGTTCAAAGGCGAAAGTGATTTAGATGTTTTTCAAAATTCAAATGCATTAAAAATGTTAGTAGAAACTTTTAGTGACGTTAAGGATTTTGAAGCTTATTTCTCGTTTATGGAATTTGCTACCAAAAAAGCAGAACAGGCTCGTGATAATGCCCAAAAGTCAGATCGTAAGAATAGTGAGAAAATTAATCAATTGAGACGTACCATTGAGCAGGAAACGGGAATGTTGGATGATATAGAGAAAGAAATTGGACGTAAAGAAGATGAAGCTTCTAATTTTTCTAATCTATTGAAGAGTATCGAGCAGAGTAAAGAAGCATCAAAATTGCTGATAATGGTAAATCGTAGAATTGAAACTTTATCTAAAAAACGTGCTCAAACTCAGGCTCTTATCAAGGAAGAATATACGACAAGTCTTCTTGATGACATGTGGATTTTAATGGGCTTTGGTGATATTGCAGAGGAATATTCAAAGAAGGTTAATGATGTGGATCTGAAACGCAGAAAACTGGAAAAGGCATATTTGCTTTCTGCGGGAGCAGAAAAAGCTATCAAGAAGATGCAAACTGACTTTGTGCCACTTCCGGTTCATATTCCTGGACAAAAAATTATGCAGGAAATGTTGGATGAAGAAGTTTGTAAAATATGTGGTCGTCCAGCAAAGAAGCATAGTGATGCATGGAATTTTATGCTTCATCGTTTAGAAGAGTATCAAAAGTCTTTGGAAGTAAATGAAGATGAGGAAGTTGAGCCTTTTTATAAGAACAATTATATTGTTGAGCTTCAAAAAAGAGATACTTCTCTGAATGATAATCTTGCAGAGATTACTAAACTCCGTCATAAGATTCAGGAGGTTATTTCTTATAACAATCGTTTGCATGATGAGGTAAAGAAGATTGAGGCAAATCTGAATGTAGAGATTGAGCAGAAAAAACGTATTCTTGCTCAAACTGACGGTTTGTCTGAAGAGCAGTTGTTATCTAATTATGAGAATATTTCTAATTGGATGAATCAAAAGATTGGTGCAGAGAATCGCATAGCAAAATTGAAGGAACAGAGAGCAAAACATCGTAAGACTCTTGAGGAATCTCAGGATGCGTTGGGTAAGTTGGCTGAAGGTACTTCTGCGGCAGTATTTGCCAAGGCTGCATCAATTATTCGTCAAATATCGGAAGCATTCAAGTCTGCAAAGGAAACCAACAAGAAACGTCTTCTTCATTCAATTGAAGATGAGGCGAATGTCTTCTTGGAAAGTTTGAATACCAATGATTTCAAGGGTACCATCCGTATTTTGGAAAAGGCTAATGGACAAGGAGAGGCTGTTCTTATGAATAGTGATAATACAAGAATCTTCAATCCTAATACAGCTTTAAGAACAACTTACTTGATGTCGGTATTGTTTGCTATAGGCAAGTTAGCCACTCAAAGAAGTGAAACGGAGTTTCCTTTGATATTCGATGCTCCAACTTCTTCCTTTACTGATGCTAAGGAGACGGAGTTCTTCAATGTGATTAGCAATTTGGACAAGCAGGTTGTTATCGTGACTAAGAGCTTCTTAAAGGAAAGTTATGAGGGTAATTTGGTTCTTGATCAGAACAAAGTAAATGAAGTCTCTGGTAGAGTGTTCCGTATTGAAAAGAAAAAGCCTTTCGATGATAAGGATCTGGCTACAATTCAAACAGTTATAACAAAAATAAAGTAACTATGACAGAGGATATGAATAATATAGAGGAACTCGTTGATAAAAATGAGAAGCTTATAGATATATGGGGGCGTAGAACTCCAAAATTTGAAAAGAAATATGAGCAAACCGTTATGAGAGTAATCTCGGATTATGGTGTTGGAGCATCAGAGAATACAGGTGCAAAAGGAAAGGTGTTGGGTGCAGGTTATGAACCTTACATCATGGCTTTCTTTATCGGCCTATATGCAGGTAAGAAACTTCCATTATCAGAAGATTCCGATGATTTGAAGGTTTTGGGACAGCCTTTGCAATTTTGGGGCAATCTTGATTCGAAGAAAACTCGAAAAGCTTATCCTGCGTTGCGTTCTT
This sequence comes from Prevotella sp. SGI.167, assembly GCF_050313615.1. Taxonomy (NCBI): domain Bacteria; kingdom Pseudomonadati; phylum Bacteroidota; class Bacteroidia; order Bacteroidales; family Prevotellaceae; genus Prevotella; species Prevotella sp. SGI.167. The sequence continues at coordinate 96,097 of NZ_JBNPLT010000006.1, forward strand.
ATATATTTATGGCTCTCGTGGCAAAGACAGATATTGATTGGATTGCCTTGGATAAAGGTGATATAAAGGCAAATACTGTAGTTTTACAATTGATAACTACAATGGAAGAGTATGCTAATTATGGCTTCTCTGTTATGGAGGATAAATTAAAAGAAGATAAGGGATATTTCTTTTCTCATCGTTCCTTCTTGGATATGTTTTTACAGTTAACCTCCAAAAAGGTTGATGAAGAACATGATGAAGAGGAGCCAGAAGAATTATAAAGTAATATAGAAAGGGAAAATATGGACTATGTAGAGGCTTTTGAAAATTTAAAGCCGAATGAGAAATATGGCCGTAAAACTCCACATAAGGCGGTTCTTTTGCTTACCATTATAGAAATGTGTGAATCGGATGAGATTTATTCTAATGAAATTAGATATAATCAGCAGCTGATAGATACTTTTCATAAGGTATGGAAAAGAACCCTGCCTGATGATGATTCTTTATTTGTGGATGCGTATTTCCCATTCTGGACTATGCAAAATGAAGATTTTTGGCATCTTGTTCCCTATCGTGGCAAAGAAGAGAACTTGACTCTGCTGAAAGAAAGACAGGTTAGACCTTCTGAGAGTAAAATCAAGGAATGTGTTGATTACGTGGAACTTGATGAGGATCTGTTTTTTCTTATGACTTTACCGTCAGGACGTTCTTCTTTGAAGCGTGCTCTATTAGAGAACTATTCAGCTCTTACTGAAGAGAAAATAGGTGAATTGGCAACAAGTAAAGACAATGCCATAGATAAGTCTATAGAGGCTTTGGCGGAGTATCAAAAGATTTTGTCATCTGAAAATGAACCCAAACATAATCTTGTGGCAGAGTCGTGTGATGAGGAAAAGCAAAACCTTTTTTATGCTTTAGATGAAGATGTACAAATTCAATTAAACATAGAATACTATACTTTCCTCAAGGAACATAAGGCTGAGAGAGAAATGTTTAGATCATTATGTCCAACGGTCTTTGATTTATATGATAAAATCTCGGCTCATCCAGTAAAGCAGGAAGATGTAACAAGTTCTTTGCTGTATCTTTATGAGAACTTCTTGATGGATTTAAAAGTAAATCTTTTAGGTGTGGATGCTACATTAAGTTTGGTAGATTGTATTGAAAATGCTATCAACCAGCTTCATGCTCATGAGCATCAAGAGGATGTGTTCAACTCGTCGAATATTGGAATAGAAGATGATACTGTAAAAAAAGAAAACTCTTCTGGAGATTCAACGCTTTCAGATGATTCTATATCTTCTGCCGATGACGAATCTTCTGTCGTGAATTATAGAAGAAAGGATTTGCCATGGACCGAGAATGAAGAAGAATTACTTTTACTTTGTTATGAAAAGGGAAAAAACATAGAGGATATTGCTAGTATTCTAGGGAGACCACAGAACTCAATTAAGTTGCGTCTCGCCAATTTAGGAAAGATAAAGTATGATTTTACACAAAGTGAAAATACTGAAGGTTCTAAAAATACTGATCAGGAATTGGCAACTCTTGATTTTTATGTTGAGAACATGGAGAGGCTGTGCTTTATCTTGAACAGAAATGGTGAACGTGTCTATTCTACAGATGGAAAATTAAAGATTCTGCATGGTAAGCTCTATCGTTTCAATTACAAAGATGATATTTGTTTCACAGTTAAGGACATGGTGTGTACAAATGGAGTTTGGGATAAGGGCGAGAAGACAATAGTTGCTTATATGCAAACTGATTTGTTCCCGTTATTGGATAGAACCCATTATCTGGACCAAATTGAGGATATTAAAGAAGGTAGTTGTATGCAGCAAAATCAAATTCGTGTCGATGGAAAATGGTATGATTTTGATGGTAATTTAATAGGTAGAGCAACAGAACAACTCCCTGATATATTGGGCAATGTTGAATGTGAAGGAATCCAGGTCCGAAATGCAGGGAAAGATTTTGTGCTCAAAGGAGGACTTGAATTTATCACCACAAAGTTATGCAGTTCTTACGATTATCTTTGGTTGATGGCCATTGTTGATTTGGTGAATGTTCACCAACATGCCTGTGTGTTCGATTTCGATGAAATAGCATGTATGATGATAGCTGAGGCTTGGAGGCTGTTGGACAAATATCCTCATCTTAAGATGAATAACGAGTCTTTGGTAGAGTGTATTGAGTTCTTGATCAATGAATCTGAGGATAATATGGAGCAAAAACTAGGTTGGACTACTCCAAGTTTCGAAGTGTATAGTTCTATCAAAGAATATCCAATGAGTGGTATTTTTGAGGATTTAGTAGATGAGCTTGTTGAGGAATCTCCTGCTAATGTTCTAAGATTATGGTTGGACGATAAGGATGAGCGAGATTTGGTATTGCATTCTGCTAATTATGTAAATAGATGCTTATACTCTTTGCATCTCAAAAAATTTGATTCTTTTATAGAGGTTAATCCTATTTGGAAAAAGTATTTGAGGGTTGAACAAACTAATTTGTTAACTTTTATGCAAGATAGTTTAGTTGCTTTTCTCAATCGATAACTACCGATAAGAAGAACGCAGAATAGATACTAATTCGAAGGGTAAACCTTAAATTCCGTACCGCCAAAGTACTCCTGTTATCATGTACTTTGGCGGTATATTATAATTCCAGCCAGTCGGTATCTATGTCGAATAATTCAAATAATCTTCTGCAGGATTTGATTGGCACGGATTCTTCGGCTTGACCGATGAAGTCATCTTCATGGCTTCTGATATAAGCATCCATATCTTCCTCCTTAACAAGGATTGGACCTTTGATGTTTGTAAAGATGAAAGGGTAGCAGTCGTCATATTTTATATTGAAATAAAAATTCCCCAACCCGCTTGAAAAAGTCGGTTGGGGTTATTTGTATGATATCCAGTATAAAAGAAAAACGTTAGTTTTCACTTTTATTAGTTGCTCAGATTTTGAACCATGTCCAAAGGTAGCTGGGTCGCTTTAGCAACCTGTTCTGTTGGAAGCCCCATAGCCAGCAAACGTTGAGCTGTTTCAATATTAGCTTCTATTCTACCTTCCCTTTTCGCCGTATCAATAGAGTTCTTGATATCCCGGTATGCCATCTTACTTGCTTCATACTCCCTCAGTTCCTGAGGTGTGAATTTGGCAATCTCGGCTTCCTCAAAGAGACGGTCGAAAACCTTGTCGCACAGCTCCTTTGGGCGTTGGGTAAGCTTATAGAGGTTCTTCAGTGCATATAGCCATTTATCATACCATGTTTCCAGTTCATCCAAACTCTTGTTGAACTTGGCAATCTCTACATAGATAAACTCCAGCTTATCGTAGAAAATCTTGTGGGTAGCGGTATCGCACAACTGTACATGATGGCGGATTTTCTCCTTGTCGAAGGCATCCTCATTCATGTTGAAGTTGAGCAGGGCTACGGTATAGACATGATTGAGCTTGAAATCCCATTCACTCCCCTTTGGTGCCTGCTCGCGGATAGGGAAAGTGGAGTAGAAGAGAGAGCGGTCCTTGAAATACGTCTGGTAGGCATTCTGCATTTCTACGATGAACTTCTCGCCGTTTTCTCCTTCGCAATACACGTCGAAGATTGCTTTGCGGTCGGTATAAACATCACCGACGTGCTCCGGGTTCAGATACGACACGTCCTTCACAACCTGTCTGCCATTAAACAAGCTGTTGAGGAAGCAGATGAGCAAATCCTTGTTCATTGCCGTTCCAAAAATTCGCTTGAAGCCAAAATCGGTCAGCAAGTTGATGTATCGTTCTTCTACCTGTTTCATACGATATTCATTTTATATTTTATTTCAATTTCTCGATTTGTTCCTGGGTTAGTCCAGAATACTTCATGATCAGATTGATGTCAACACCATCTGCCAGCATATTTCTGGCAATATCCAGGGCTTTCTGGTTCATGCCTTTTTCCATACCCTCCGCAAGACCTTCTTGCTTCGCCGTATCAATGGAGTTCTTGATATCCCGGTATGCCATCTTACTTGCTTCATACTCCCTCAGTTCCTGAGGTGTGAATTTGGCAATCTCGGCTGCCTCAAAGAGACGGTCGAAAACCTTGTCGCACAGCTCCTTTGGGCGTTGGGTAAGCTTATAGAGGTTCTTCAGTGCATATAGCCATTTATCATACCATGTTTCCAGTTCATCCAAACTCTTGTTGAACTTGGCAATCTCTACATAGATAAACTCCAGCTTATCGTAGAAAATCTTGTGGGTAGCGGTATCGCACAATTGTACATGATGGCGAATCTTCTCCTTGTCGAAGGCATCCTCATTCATGTTGAAGTTGAGCAGCGCAACAGTATAGACATGATTGAGCTTGAAATCCCATTCACTCCCCTTTGGTGCCTGCTCGCGGATAGGGAAAGTGGAGTAGAAGAGAGAGCGGTCCTTGAAATACGTCTGGTAGGCATTCTGCATTTCTACGATAAACTTCTCGCCGTTTTCTCCTTCGCAATACACGTCGAAGATTGCTTTGCGGTCGGTATAAACATCACCGACGTGCTCCGGGTTCAGATACGACACGTCCTTCACAACCTGTCTGCCATTAAACAAGCTGTTGAGGAAGCAGATGAGCAAATCCTTGTTCATTGCCGTTCCAAAAATTCGCTTGAAGCCAAAATCGGTCAGCAAGTTGATGTATCGTTCTTCTACCTGTTTCATACGATTTATATTATATGCAAAGATAAACTTAATATTTGTAACATCCAAACTTTTAGGCTGTTTTTTAAGAAGATATAGTTTAAATTGTTTCTGTGGACAAGAGGCCCTCTGTTTTTTGCTTTTATTGAAGAAATTGTCAAGGAATCCTCGGTTTGCCCTGAAGTCATCTTCATATCTGAAGCTGCAATAGCTTTATTGGAAAATTTGTATAAAATAGTTTAATTTATAACGGTTATTGCAACATTTAATGTATATTTGCAATAAAATTCGGCGAATTTATGAAACTAAACAAGATTAATGATGTCTTAAGCAATAATAGGGTTATGGCAAATGGAATCATAAAGACCTCCTAGCATAGAGGACTTATTTAGTAAGGTATCTGGTCTTATAGAACAGGCAAGATCTTATGTGAAGACTTCAGTCAATACTACTGAGGTCTATACCAAGTATTATATTGGTAAATATGGAGTATGAACAAAGTGGGAATGTTCGTGCAGAATATGGGAAGCGGGTCTTGCAAGAATTATCCAAGAGTTTGACTGTGCGGTTTGGGGTGGGTTGGTCATATCCTAATCTCCGCAATATTAGGCAGTTCTATATAGTATATGCCAAAAGGCTAAATAGTGGTTATCCTTTTGATGTCAAAAATGCTAACCAGTGGTTAGCAAATTCAAAAAGAACTATTATGTAGATTTGGTTTTCTATAATAGATTGCTACAGTGCTATGTTCTTATTGATTTGAAGACAGATAAGCTTTCTCATCAAGACCTAGGACAGATGCAGATGTATGTCAACTATTACGACCGCTTTGTAAAACAGGATTTTGAAAAGCCAACCATTGGCATATTACTTTGTGAGAGCAAGAATGATGCACTTGTAGAATTGACTTTGCCAAAAGACTCTCATGTCTATGCTTCGGCATATCAATTATACTTGCCAGATAAAGCTTTGTTGCAAGCTAAGGTTAGGGAATGGATTGCAGAGTTTGAGGAAAACAACATCGAATAATATTTTTAATTTGTGAGACAGCGTCTCACAAATTTGCCACTAAGTTTGTAAAGAATTAAAGAATCTACAAAATTTAAGGAGTTATTTGATGAGTGCAGCAAGATAATTTAAGCCTGAATAGGGTTGATAGAAAGAAATCATCCTATCCAGGCTTAATTTTTATCTTCTTCTTCCTCTGCCTTCGTTTCTTCCCTGATTTCCACGATTGCCTCCACGCTCGTTCTTGTCACCGCTGTTATAACGGTTCTTGCGATTGTGGTTGTCGTTATCGAAATTAGGATTGAAACTCTTTTTCTTCTTATCCTTGAAGAAACCGGCATTTGGGTCTTTCTGATTACGGAGTTCGGCTCTTGCTGCTGCTACCGCATCGCGGATGTTTGCATTCGTGGGTTTGCCTGACTTGAGAGATTTTCCATTGTTAAGGTATTTCTCTTCGTCATAGCAACCCACGTTGCCGTAACCCTTTGGGGCAAAGCGGTCTGAAGTATTTCTTCCACGACCTCTGCCAGCGTTTGCTTCTGGAACATTTCTGCCGGCTCCACGCTTGCCTTTAGCTCCTCTGCCAACCCCCGGATTATCATAGGTAGATCCAATAGCCTTGTCATCGTAATTGGTTTTCTTTCCCTTGAATCCGCGGTCAAAACTCTTCTTGTCGTAGAGTTTGTCGATGAGGTCGGCTCTGCCGATGCGGCGAAGTTCACTTTCGATGGCACGGCGCTCCTCTGGCTTATACCAGAAGAAGAACATGCGCTGGGCAAGCTTTTCCTTCTGCGTCTTGGCACTGAATACTGGTTCCAATGTATATGGATCATATCCCGTGTACCAGGTTTCCGTAGATATCGTCATTGGGGTAGGAGTGAAGTCCTGCACCTGCTCGAGATGGAAGTCGAGACCCTTGGTGATGACCGCCAGTTCCGCCATATCCTCTTCATGACAGCCCGGATGCGAACTGATGAAGTATGGGATGATCTGCTGGTTGAGTCCTTCTTCCTTGTTGATCTTGTCGAAGATGCGCTTGAACTCGTAGAACAGGTCGAACGATGGTTTGCGCATGAACTTCAGAACCTCTGGACTGGTATGTTCCGGTGCTACCTTCAATCGGCCGCTCACGTGCTTGGTAATCAGTTCGCGGGTATATTCCCTTGCTGCCTGGTTTACCTTCTCGTCCTTGCTCTTGTGCAGGAGCAAGTCGTAGCGCACACCACTACCGATGAAGCTCTTCTTGATGCCTGGCAGGGCATCTACGGCATGGTAAATCTCCAGCAGCTTGCTGTGGTCGGTATTCAGGTTCGGACAAATCTGTGGGTTCACACATGATGGTCGCTTGCATACCTCGCAAGCTTTCTGGTTCTTGCCGTGCATGCCATACATATTGGCAGAAGGACCGCCCAGGTCGCTCAGATATCCCTTGAAATCTGGCATTTCGATGATTTTCTTTACCTCTTTCAGGATACTCTCCTTGCTTCGGCAAACCACGAACTTGCCCTGATGCGCTGAAATGGTACAGAACGAGCAACCGCCGAAGCAGCCGCGATGCAGGTTTACGGAGAACTTGATCATCTCGTATGCCGGAATGGTCTTGCCTTTGTACTTAGGATGAGGCAGACGGGTATAAGGCAGGTCGAAGGCGGCATCCAGTTCCTCGGTGGTCATCAGCGGGAACGGTGGATTCACCACCACATACTTGCCGTCGGTCTCCTGAATCATGCGCTGAGCATGCATCTTGTTGGCTTCTTCCTCCAGATGGCGCACGTTCTCTGCCTGTCCCTTCTTGTTGTGAAGGCACTCCTCATGACTGTGCAGGATGATGTCATCGTCCTTGAATCCGCCCGGAATGTCCTTCTCCTTGCAGTAGAAAGCCACCTGCGGCATCTCGTGAATCTGGTCCATGGTCTTGCCTTTGGCGAAGGCGTTGGCAAGTTCCACGATAGAGCGTTCGCCCATGCCGTAGAGAATGAGGTCGGCACCCGAATCGCAGAGGATACACTTGCGCAGCTCATCCTTCCAGTAGTCGTAGTGGCTGATGCGGCGCAACGAAGCCTCAATACCGCCCAGTGCCACAGGTACATCGGGATAGAGTTTCTTCAGTATCTGGGTATAGACGATAGACGGATAGTCGGGGCGCATGTCGTGACGGGAGTCGGGGCTGAAAGCATCTTCGCTGCGCATTCGGCGGTTTGCCGTGTAGCGATTCACCATCGAGTCCATAGCTCCCGGAGATACACCGAAGAAGAGGCGAGGACGACCGAGCTTCTTGAAGTCACGGAAGTCGCCATGCCAGTCGGGCTGTGGAACGATGGCTACACGATAGCCGTTTGCCTCCAGGATTCTTCCGAGGATAGCAGCCCCGAAGGATGGGTGGTCTACGTAGGCATCTCCCGAAAAGAGGATGACGTCCAGTTCATCCCATCCTCTGAGTTCGCACTCCTTCTTGGTGGTTGGCAGGAAGTCTGTTAACTTATAATCCATTCAAAATTATTTAATCATTTACTGCATCAGGTTCTGCTCCTGCAGCTTCTTCTGCTGCCTTCTTGTCCTTCCAGTCTACGTAGAGCAATACGAGATTGTGGAGACCGAGAGCCTTCATGTTCTGATGGTAGATTACGTCGAGGCAGAGGTCGAGCAACGCCTTGTCCTTGATGTCGCTGCTCTCCAGGAGAGAACGAACATTGAACTTCAACTTGTCGAGCACTTCCTCGTCGATGATACCATTGCTATCTACGAGGTTGCGGAGCAACTGATACTTGTCAATAGTCTCTAAATGCTGGTCGCTCACTTCGATAGAGCGTGTGCCAGACTGGTTTGCTTGAATTTTATACATATCTTTTTTTACTTTGAACATTGAACCTTGAACTTTGAACTTTATGATTTGCAAAGTTTGCTCAAATTGTTATTATTATGTTTATTCTTTTATTCTCCTATTCCGTTAAGAATTTGATTATTCTGTCAGGAACTTGAGGATTCCCAGCATGATGCCGTTGCGGGTTTTCTCATCGATGATACATTCCAATGGAAATCCCATGACGAAGGTTCGATAGCTGGAACTCTTGTATGCTACGGCTGCACTGGCACCTGAAGTATATTGCATCGCTGTGAAGGCTTTCTGCACTGCAGGATTTAATATCTCAGGATGGGTGGTGGCGTAGTGGCGATCGTTCAACTGACTGTAATAGTTGAACTCCATCCCCATGCCTGCCACACTATCCGTAGTATACACGATACTATCTCGTTCCGTGATGGTGGAATCTTCCGGGTTGATGTCCTGTACGATGAATCTGGTGCCCGTAGGCTCATAATTCACCTTGAGAATGTCATTCATGAAGGTTTGCTCCTCTTCTGTCTGCATGTCGCTTCCGTTATACGAACCGCTGATAAGCATCTTGCCTCCACTGAGTGCATAATAGGTGATGCGTTTCTGCAGGGCAGGGGTGAATGTCTTGTAATATTCACGGGTATAACCATCATTTCGCTCCAGACCGTTGATAAGGTCTACTGCCTGATAGTTTTCCATCCTAACCTTGCCATTGGCGACTGCTTCGCTGGAACAGCTGGCAATGTTGTATTTGTTTGCCAAAGCGATGCTCCGTGCATGGCTTACTACATAGTTGAAATCATTGCCTGCCACAAACTTTCCTATCATCTCATTGCCGCAATAACCTAGTCCGTTGGTGGTTTCCTGTCCCATCCTGTTAATATCGAAGCTGGTCTGCTTTCCGCTCCATCCGGCTGTGAGTCCATAGCTGACACCTGGGTCTTTGTCGAAGTCGAAACCTTGGATAGAATCATTGTCTTCTACTTGTGGTGAAGCGAGACGATGGAAGTTGTTGACAACCAATACCGACTTCGTAGCTGTTGGATTGTAGAGTGCCGAGAGCGTTTCGGTTGGGAAGCTCTCGCCACCAGCGTTAAGGGCAGCCACCTTGAAACTATATAGTTTGCCTGGTTCCATCTTGATTTGACAGTTGGGACGTCTTACAACGGTTCCGTTGTCAAAACCTCCCTTGCCTTCAGCCTTATATACGATATATCGGGTAGGGCGTGCAGATGGTTCGATGGAATCGAGCTGTGGAGTCCAGGAAAGATTTGCAAAATTATCATCCAGTTCTACGCTGAAGTTCTTGGGAGCCAGTGGCTGAACCACGTATGGCTTGTCATGATTGCTGTTTATATATCTCAAGATGGTCTTGTAGATAGACCGGGCTATGGCAAATTTTCCCATTGGGTCCTGTGCGATACGCATGTCCGGGAAACTCTGATGAGAGAGCATCTCAAGGATGGCTGAAGGAACCTCGGGCAGGCGAGTCTCCGAATAGTTGCGGTCCCATAGATAGCGCTTGCCAAACTCGCCATAGATAGCGCTGATATCTGTTACCAGATTATCACGTAGTGCTCTGGCAAAATCCTTGGAAGCCATTCTGGATACACCGCTGTTCAGCATACCATCGTTGAAATCGGTGGTGCAGATAGAGAGTGCGCCCCAGGTTGACTTACCGTCCCTATTATATCCAGCATCGCTATGTAGTGCCAGCGATAATTCGATAGGAACGTTCTTTCCTTCCAAAGCAGGCATGTATACACTGCCGCCACCCAGCCAGTTGGTCATCAGAGAGCGGGTGTTGATGTCATCTGCATAGTCGTTCTTGCCTTCTCTTCCACTGTAAACCTTGTAGGGTGCTCCGGCCCACTGAGCGTAATATCTCGCTCCTTCCAGGCAGCGGGGCAGTTCGCTCAGATTGCCTTCGCGTTCTATATTGCCCATACCGCCACCAAAGCGTACGGCATCTGTGGTTACAATGCCTCTCTTGGAAGACTGGTTGGTACATACCACCCGGTTGAACTCATTGCATCCACGGTCGAAATCGAAGGTGCCGAGGTATACCCAGGTTCCGCCACCCATCTTCTGGTTGACGGTGAATTCTGTTTTTTCTCCCTTATGATAGACGATGTATCTTGCATCGCTCACGCTCTTGGGTACCGTCTGGTAACTGACATAAACCGCATATTTTCCTTCTGCAGGGAAACGGGGCTGATAGCTGACCTGGCTGAATTTCTTCCGCTTGGTAGCTTTGGCTTTTCTTGCCGTACCCATGCGGAAAGGATTCTCGCCTTCGCTGTATACGTTCTGCTTGTTGGCAAAGCCTACAGAGTCGCAATTGGTCCATTTCCTGCCGGTAGCCAATTCTTTGTAGCATACTGATTTTTCTGCATCATCGTTGTCTACAATGATTTCGTTCTTTTGCCAGTCTCTTTCGCGGGGCGTAAATACCACGGCACCTGCATTTTGCAACATTGGGATGAGATAAGGCACCACAATGGTTTGGGTGAAGAGGTCTTCCGTTGTACAAAAGAGGTTGGGGCGTTGCCATTTCCAACGGCGGAGATCATTGCAATAATAGCGGCCGTGGGAAGCCCATAAAGAGATATGCCGGTTGGACAGACCTGCTGTTGGGAAATAAGGACGGGAGGCATTGAATACCCATGGGTCGTCATCGTAATCTATACCTTCCCAAGCCAGGCTGTTGCCTTCATCGTAGGTAGCAAAAGACGATTTGCCGTTAGCTTGGAATATAATTCCGGTAGCCAACAGCAAACTGCTTACTAAACAATATGTTATATGTTGATGTTTCACTTTTCTTTTTAACCCTCTTTTTTTAGTCTACTTCGCCAATGGTGAACTTCTCAGGCTTCTTGCCTTTAAAGTTCTTGAAGTAGAGTTTTATCTCGCGCATGTCTTTATCTACATCTCCAGAAGGAATGACGACTTTGTTGCACTGGATAAGGCGACGCTGGAAGTCAACCCCGTAGAGATAGATAGGCAGACCAGCCTTGAGGGCAATAAAGTAAAAGCCCTTTTTCCAGTCTGGATTCAGTGAGCGGGTGCCCTCTGGAGTAATGCAAAGTCCAAAGCTTTCGCGCTTCTTGGCTTCTTCTGCAAGGTTGTCGGTCATGCTGGTGTGCTTGCTGCGCCAAACCGGAATGCCTCCCATTCTGCGGAAGATGGGACCTAGAGGCCAGAAAAACCATTCTTTCTTCATGAGGAAATTGCACTTCATACCTTCTGCGTGTTCGAACAGCTGACCGAGAATCAAATCCCAGTTGCTGGTATGAGGAGCTAAGCAGATGATATACTTTTCAGGAAGTTCGAAGGCTACATCCTTTTTCCATCCCAAACGCTTGTACAATACCCACTGACAGATGTTTCTTATCATTATTTTTTATGTTATATATAAAAATAGGTGAAAAGAGGAGTCTTGGAAAGAAACTCCTCTTATTCCCTTATTTCTTTTAATTCTTTTCTCTTTCTGACGTGTCGCTATCCCAAATTAGCGATTTGATTCACCACTTCGCTTACCTGCTTGTTGAAATCCTTAATCAAGTTCTGGTAATAGACGCCAGCCTTGATGCCAGGTTCCGGGTGAGAAACTCGGCTGATGAAATCGTTGTTAATCATCACCACTGAAGACAGAATTCCATCTACGTCTTCCTGACTCGGTTTGCCGTTATACAAGGAGGCAGCTACAGTCTCAGCGAAAAGCTCGCTGGTGATGTAGTTAATAGTGCGTTTTAAATCTCTTTTGTTAGCCATATTATAATCTTTTAGTTAATAAATGATTCGAAATATTGGTCAAAGATAATCATTTTCTTTGTAAATCCAATATTTTTTCAGAAAAAATCTTCTTATTAACGCATTTTTAGCATTTTTCTTTCCGTATCTCGCAGAAAAACCTTAAATTTGCAGTGTTTTTGAAGTTTCAACTAATTAAATATTAATAAAAGAATTATGGAAAAAAGTGCATTGCAGATTGCAAGAGCTGCTTATCAGCCAAAGTTGCCAAAGGCGCTTCAGGGTCCTGTTAAGGCAGTTGAGGGTGCAGCAACTCAGTCAGTAGGTAACCAGGAAGAAATCAAGGCTCTCTTCCCTAACACATACGGTATGCCTGTTATTACTTTCGAGGCTGGCGAGGCTCAGGAACTCCCTGCTTTCAACGTAGGTGTTATCCTTTCTGGCGGTCAGGCTCCTGGCGGTCACAACGTTATCTCTGGTCTCTTCGACGGCGTGAAGTCTCTCAACCCAGCTAACAAGCTCTATGGCTTCATCCTCGGTCCTGGTGGTCTCGTTGATCACAAGTATATGGAGATTACTTCTGAGCTCATGGACGAGTACCGCAACACTGGTGGTTTCGATATAATCGGTTCTGGCCGTACCAAGTTGGAGAAGGAAGACCAGTTTGAGAAGGGTATCGAGATTCTCCGTGAACTCGGTATCAAGGCGCTCGTTATCATCGGTGGTGACGATTCTAACACCAATGCTTGCGTTCTCGCTGAGTACTATGCTGCCAAGAAGTATGGCGTTCAGGTAATCGGTTGTCCTAAGACTATCGACGGTGATTTGAAGAACGAGCAGATTGAGACTTCTTTCGGTTTTGATACAGCATGTAAGACATATTCTGAGCTCATCGGTAACATCGAGCGCGACTGTAACTCTGCACGCAAGTACTGGCACTTCATCAAGTTGATGGGTCGTTCAGCTTCTCACATCGCTCTTGAGTGCGCACTCCAGACTCAGCCAAACATCTGTTTGATTTCTGAGGAGGTAGAGGCTAAGGAAATGTCACTCGATGATGTTGTTACTTATATTGCAACTGCAGTAGCTAACCGTGCTGCTGAGGGCAACAACTTCGGTACTGTTCTCATCCCAGAGGGCTTGATCGAGTTCATCCCAGCTATCAAGAAGCTTATCGCAGAATTGAACGAGGTTCTTACAGACCCTGCAACAGGCGAGAGCCGTGAGTTTGCAAGTGCTGAGGAGCAGATTGCATTCGTTAAGGGTGCCATTGCTAAGGACAACCTCGCTGTATTGGAGTCTTTGCCAGCTGACGTAGCTCGCCAGCTCTGCCTCGACCGTGACCCTCACGGAAACGTACAGGTTTCTCTCATCGAGACAGAGAAGTTGCTCTCTCGTATGGTAGCTGAGAAGTTGGCTGCTTGGAAGAAGGAGGGTAAGTTCGTAGGTAAGTTCTCAGCTCAGCACCACTTCTTCGGTTACGAGGGACGTTGCGCAGCTCCTTCTAACTACGATGCAGACTACTGCTACTCACTCGGTTTCAACGCATCTCGCCTCATCGCTAACGGCAAGACTGGTTACATGTCAATCATCAAGAACACAACAGCTCCTGCTGCTGAGTGGATTGCTGGTGGTGTGCCTATCACAATGATGATGAACATCGAGCGTCGTAACGGTGCCAACAAGCCAGTAATCCGCAAGGCTCTCGTAGAGCTCGACGGTGCTCCATTCAAGTTCTTCGCTTCTAAGCGTGAGCAGTGGGCTAAGGAGACAGCTTTTGTATATCCAGGTCCTATCCAGTACTGGGGTCCATCTGAGGTTTGCGACCAGACCACAAAGACTCTCCAGTTGGAGCAGGCTAAGTAAGAAATATGTTTCTGATGATTCAGGAATAAACATTCTTATATAGGTGCTAGATTCTTCTAGCCGACCTTTAGGGAGGGGATGTCTTGCCGTAGGCTGTATAGCCATGCATGCACCTCCTCCCTCTTTTTTATATATAATTCATTATCATGGTAAACAAACAAACTAGCAACAACAACAAATGTGGTGGAGCGAAGAAAACTTCTTCTTCCCCGGTCAGAACCACGGCGAAGCGACCTGCCCGTAGACGTAGGTCCAGACGTTCGTCGGGGCTTTGGAGCCGTTATCCCCGTTGGGCTTGGTGGATTGGCGGAATAGCAGTTGTTGTACTGTATGTTTTTTTGTTTTACCATTTCTTCGTAGGTCCTACCGGTTTTAGATGGCGTGCGCTTTATGGTGATGAGGTATATCCTGAAGGATATGAAATTCATGGTATAGATATCTCTCATTATCAGGGAGATATAGATTGGGAGCAGCTTAAGAATGCAATGATTAAGGGATGCCCTGTGCGTTTTGTCATCATTAAGAGCACTGAGGGCTCCAGCAGGTTGGATGAGAATTTCCGTTCTAATTTCAATCAGGCTCGCGATTTTGGTTTTATCCGTGGTGTATATCATTTCTGGAGCAATAAATCTACGGCTCGTGAACAGGCTTATTATTTCCTGCAGCAAGTACATCTTACCGATGGAGATTTGCCGCCGGTGCTTGACATCGAGCACAAACCGGATGATAAGAGCGTGGAGGATTTTCAGCGTGATGTACTTACGTGGTTGCATATCGTAGAAGACAGGTATCATGTGAAGCCTATCATCTATACTTATTATAAGTTTAAGGAGCAATACCTAAGTGCGCCGGTTTTTGATGATTATCCTTATTGGATAGCCCATTATTATGTGGACAAGGTGCAATACAAGGGCAAATGGAAGTTCTGGCAGCATACGGATGCTGGTAAGTTGCCTGGCATCAAGGGATATGTAGATTTTGATATCTACAATGGAAGTTATTACGACTTGAAGCAATTGTGCATAGGAAGTAATAACAATGAGAAAATATTTAACGAGTGACGGAATGTGTAAGGTGTAATTCATCATGTACAATGAAAAATGTACTTTATGAATTACACCTTATATTTTTACTGTTGATAGGGTAATCTGACGCTCTGGCTTTTCTATTCCCCAAGTACTAGGCAAGCCCAGTTGTTGTCAACATGACGGTTGGTTTCATGAAGTCCAAGCTCTGCAGCATTTTCCAGCAAAACAGGAATGTCCTCTTCGTAGAATCCGCTGAGTATCAGAGAGCCACCAATGTTCATGACGCTGCGGAACAGTTTCATGTCTTCAAGCAGGATGTTGCGGTTGATGTTTGCCATCACTACATCAAATACGCCGCTGACATGGTTGAGAACGCTGCTGTTTCCGAAGAATACTTCCATATTGTCAACGCCATTGAGGACAGCATTATGTTTGGCATTCTCAACGCTCCATTCGTCGATGTCATATCCTACAACATCTTTGGCTCCTAGTTTGGAAGAGGTGAGTCCCAAAATGCCGGTTCCGGTACCGCAATCCAGAATGCGTTTGGTCTTGATAGACATCTGGAGCAATTGCGAGATAATCATACGGGTAGTCTCATGATTTCCTGTGCCAAAGGCAAGTTTTGCTTCAATACCTATCTCGATGATGTCCGGACGGTTACTTGTGTCTGGATAGAGTTCTGGATGCTTGGCATCGTATATAACAACTTGGTCGTCCACAAAAATAGGAGCGAATCCTTGTTCCTCCCATTCCTGATTCCAGTCTTTGTCCTCGGCATCCTGGATGTCATAGGTGATTTGGGTATCCATGATAGGAAAATCAGAGATATAGGCATCAAGTGCCTCCTTATCGAAAAGGTCTTTCTGTACGTATGCCTCCATGCCTGTTTCCGTTTCCTCGAACGATTCAAATCCAGCCTCGGCAGCTCCGTCGGCAAGGAGGTCGCGAGCTGCTTCCATCAGGTCGGGAGCGGTCTTAATATTGAATGATGCTACTAAGTATTTCATGCCTTTTTATGTGTATAAATGTTGAAAAACGTTTGAATTCATTTAATTTTTCTGCAAAATTATAAAAAATAGGGGAAATCCTACCATTATTTAGGGTTTTTCTGTACTTTTGCAGTAAGATATGCAATATTTTTGCATTATGATTATTATATTTATATAAATAATAACCCAAAATGGAGTAAAAACTCCATATCAAAATAGGAGAATAGTAAAATGAAAAAGATGTATCTTCTAGCAGTCCTCATGGCAGCAACCATGCCTTTTACGGCAATGGCGCAGGACGATGACCTCTACTTCAATCCAAAGAAAGAGGCCAAGAAGCAAGCTGAGCATCGTGCGCAATTACAGCGTGCTTATGCCGAGCAGAAAGCACGTAGAGACAGTATATATGCCTTGTACTGGAGTGGAAGCAACCGAAGCGTGGATGAATATAATCGCGGTGGTAGATTCTTGAGTCATTATGAGAATGTAGGGAAAGATTCCCTGGGTAATGATATCATCCAGTTTCATGTAGGAAAGGGTGTTGCTCCTGACAGTATCTATGATGATGCTTATTTTGCTCAGAAATATGCTGACCCGGAAGAAGACTTCAGCCGGACTCGGGAAATGAGCCGTTGGGATGGATATTATGATCCTTGGTTCTACGACTATTATGGCTATGGTCCTTATTACTGGCGCAGCCGTATGTGGGGATGGCACAATCCTTGGCGTTACGGATATTATGCCGGCTGGTATGATCCTTGGTTTGACCCTTGGTACGATCCATGGTATTATGGCTATGCTGGTTGGTATGGTGGCTGGTACAGCCCATGGTACTATGGCTGGGGTGGATATTATAACCCATGGTATTGGGGTGGTCCGATGATTGGTCATGTAAGTTATGGCGGATTTGCTGGCAACAAGCGTTATAACAACCCGGGCCGTATCGATGGTTCTAATCATCGGTTTACTGGCATTGCTGGTAATAATCGCAATACTTATTCGCGCCGAAGTGGATCTAATCGCAGCTTTGGTCAGCGCCAGAATAACGGCAACTACAACTACAACAATAACAACTCTTCTTGGGGTAGTCGCGGCAATTCAGGCTTTGGTAACAGTGGCGGCAGCTTCGGAGGTGGTAGCTTCAGTGGCGGTGGCCGTTCCGGTGGCGGTAGCTTCGGTGGCGGTGGCGGTCACTCTGGTGGCGGCAGCTTCGGTGGAAGAAGATAAAATGATAACAATAATTAGTATTTGAGAAGATTATGAATAATTTAAAACATATATTCTTTGCCAGTATGCTCATGGCTAGCATGACTGCTGCTGCGCAAGAAACTTATCAGGACGCTAAGTTGGCTGCACCCCAGCTTACCGGTACTGCCCGCTATGTGGGTATGGGTGGTGCTATGGAAGCTTTGGGTGCCGATATTTCCACTATCAGCAGTAACCCTGCTGGTGTTGGTCTTTTCCGTAGAAGTCAAGTGACTCTTACTGCAGGAGTTATTGCTCAGACAGACGCAGAGAATTATACGGAATACAATGCTTCTACTATTACCTTTAATGGTAAGAAGAGTCATCCTACCTTTGACCAGGTGGGTATCGTATGGAGTCCGAAAAACAAAGGTACCAATTGGCTGAATCTGGCTTTCAATTATCATAAGAGTGCTGATTTTGGACAAATTCTGAATGCTGCCGGAGCATTGAAGGATGTTTCTCTTAATAAGATAACCGCAGCTAAGAATTTCAAGGAGTATGCGGGGTGGACCAGTCAGGACGCCAACCTTGGTGGGTATAAGGATAATTCAGGAAACTATCAGCCTGGTTTGTTTACTGTTCCTACCGATGGTGGCTTGGCTTATGCTGAGGCTAATCAGTATTTGTTTGGTCAGTATCAGCATGGTTATATCGGTACCTATGATTTCAATATCAGTGGATCGCTTAATAATCAGGTTTGGCTGGGTCTGACCATCGGTCTTCATGACGTTCATTACAACAGCAATTCCTTTTATTCCGAAAACTTCGTTGACGGCAATATAATGGATTCTTTTGAACAGCTGAAGATTACAGGTACTGGATTTGATGTGAAGGCAGGTGTTATCTTCCGTCCTGTCAAGGATTCTCCTTTCCGTATTGGTGCTTATTTCAATAGCCCTATCTTCTATGATCTTACGGTTAGTGGTGATAATGATATTAGTATTTGGGGAAACAATGATCCTGCTACCTATGAGGAAAAAGATGGAAGTCAGCAGCCTTGTTATGTCAAGGGTGATAGAGGTCAGAGTATAGATTATGATTTCCGTCTCAATACACCATGGAAGGTGGGTGCCAGCTTGGGCCATACAGTAAGTAATTATCTGGCTCTTGGTGCAACTTATGAGTATGCATGGTACGACCATATGGACAACCGTGTAAAAGATGGCGGTTATTATGATGCTTATTGGGGAGACTATTATGAGAGCAGTAGCAGTGACGAGGCTATGAATAACGATACCCGATTGAATCTGCAAGGTGTAAGCACCTTGAAGTTGGGTGCAGAGATCAAGCCTGTTGACATGTTGTCTGTCCGATTGGGTTATAATTACGTATCGCCAATGTATAAGGATAATGCCTTGCGTGATCAGACATTTGATAGCAATGGTGTTTATATAGCTTCTTCTGCCGATTATACCAACTGGAAGGCGATGAATCGTTTCACCCTGGGTGTAGGTTTCAATTACCAGAATCTGGCTATAGATGTAGCTTATCAGTATTCTACTCAGAAGGGAGATTTCTATCCATTCGAAAGTTTCTCAGATATGGGTTGTTCTGTTAAGGCTACTCAGGTAGAGAATAATCGTCATCAATTATTGATGACAGTAGGTTATAAGTTTTAAATAATGTAAAATTTAGAGATATTTTGGACGAACCGATAAAAAATAGTATAATTTATTTGGTTGTTTCAAATATTTGTTCTATCTTTGCATTGTGATTAGGATAAGAGGCGGTTCTTATCCGGTGTTTAAATTACAAAAGACTTTTGAGGTCTCTCTATGTAGAGGTTCTCATAAGAAAATGATATTAGTTTTTTTAGTGGTTAATTTAGTTTTAGTAAGTATGTGATAGGATCTGTTGTGAAACAGGTCCTATTTTTTTGTTGCTGGTAGTCATGTATATATATAGTGAAAGCAGCGGGGTGAAGTGAGGGGATGATATAAAACAAAAAAGCGTTTCCAAAAAGGAAACGCTTCTCTTTGTACACCCTTAGGGATTCGAACCCTAGACCCACTGATTAAGAGTCAGTTGCTCTACCAACTGAGCTAAGGGTGCAACTTTTAATTATTGCTTGTGTAATCAAAAGAAGTGATTCCGCAAGGATTCAAACCTTGAACCTCTTGATCCGTAGTCAAGTGCTCTATTCAGTTGAGCTACGGAACCATTCATATTGATTCTTAAGTAGGGCTGACTATTGAAGTGATTCCGCAAGGATTCAAACCTTGAACCTCTTGATCCGTAGTCAAGTGCTCTATTCAGTTGAGCTACGGAACCATTTCTTTAGCTTATTCTCAAGTTGTACACCCTTAGGGATTCGAACCCTAGACCCACTGATTAAGAGTCAGTTGCTCTACCAACTGAGCTAAGGGTGCATCTTCTTGATAGCCTCATTTCTGAATTGCGAGTGCAAAGGTACTACATTTTTTTGATTCCACCAAATTTTTTCGCAACTTTTTTCTATTTTTTTTTATTTTCTTTCTTGGTGAAGGTACCCAGTAGGTGTCTACAACCCTTATGATTGACCCCTGACAGTCGGTAGGTGCCGGAAGGTAATGTGCTGATATTTACCTGGTTATTGTTAATGAAGTATCTCTTGATTACCGTTCCTTGGAGCGTTTCAACCTCTGCAATCTTTGCATCCATTATTTTTGTAGTTTCTCCGAGGATTATCTTGTTGTCGTTGCAAACTAAGATTTTGGCTGCACCATAATGTTGGTGATTTCTTAGGATGTCGGCCTGATATTCTTGGGTTGCAGTGCTCTCTATGCCATATCCATCAGCAGAAGTGACGGCAAAATAGAGAGGATGTTCATCGGTATCTACATTTCCGGTGATGCTGATATGGGTTCCTTGATGTCGTGCAGCTATCAGATTACGGGCATCAGTGATGTCTACGGGGTAGGTTCTACTCGCATATACATTATTATATATATAAGGTGTAGTGATTTTGCTGCCATCCGTATATGTATTTACATTGCTCCATGATAAGCATAACTTTTCGCCAGCCTTAGCAACTTTGAAGTGTTGAGGCTGTGAAGGCTGTTTGTTGCTTGCCCATGTCATCGGTGGAACGAGTGCAGGATATGGATTAAACTGAGTCGTGAAATCCAGGATGCCTTGTCTGTTGTCGAGCAGGAATTTGTTGCGGAAGAATGCGTAGCCCATTCCCAGGTTGCGGGTATGCTGCATTTCTGCCGTGATGTCTTTGATATTCCATTTGCCTTCACGTGGGTCAAGGAAGTAGATACCAAGACCTGGAACCACAATCTTGCCGTGGCTCTGTTCCTGCCAGTCGATAGCAAAAGGATAGAAATGCTCATCTCTAAAGTACATCATAGGGAAGAGTTCATCCATCAAGCCATCCCGTAACCAGCCTTGCGCATCTTGGCAAACTTTGGTGTTGGCATTCCAGCCGTGGCTCCAATATCTGCTCAAGTCATCATATTTACCCACAGGTGAACAGCTCATCTTGATCCAGGGTTTCTGTGATTTGACTGCGTCGTTGATCTTTTGTACGATATTGGTTATATACCGTCTGCCTTGTTCTCTGCTTACCTTGATGTTCCAGGTTTCTGGATAACGGATATAATCTAGGTGGATTCCATCTACATTATATCTGTTAGAGATTTCTCGGCATATTTGAGCAAGATAGTTTCCTGTACGACAGTCTTCTGGATTCATGTAGCCGTCGGCACCAATTTTGCGAATCAGGCCGGGAAACTTGGTTCGGAGTTTTTTGCAACCCAATGCATTCCATTTACCGACAGGGATAGTTACTATCCAAGCGTGAAGTTCCATGCCACGTTTGTGACATTCGTCGATGGCAAACTGTAATGCATCGTAGCCAGGACTTCTGCCGGGAAATCCGGAAAGGCAACCATCCCATGGCTCGTAGTCGGAGGGATATATCATGGTTCCTCTTATGCGGGTTTGCAGAAGCACGGTGTTGATATGTGCTTTTTGCAGGCGGTCAAGGATAGAACGAAGCTCTTGCTTCTGTTTCTCTGCTGATAGAGATGACTGAGCGTATGAATGCGGCCAGTCTATGCCGCCGATAGTGGTGAGCCATACGGCACGCACTTCGTGCTTGGGAGCTTGGTCGTTGAATACGATGCTAGTTGCTTTTTGTGTAGGTTCCTTGTATGTGTAGCTCTGTGCTTTTGAAGGCAAAACAGAGCACAAAAGGAAGAAAAATATCTTAATTCTGTGCATAATCTTACAATTTGGCAACAAAGATACTGATATTTTTCCGTATTTCAAATAAAAATAGTACTTTTGCCACTGAATAATTAAAAAACATGTGATTTAATCACAAAATAGGAGAGAATTTTAAAAAAAATACAAGAAAATGGTCAGTTTTATCATTAGTTTAGTGGCTCTTGTTTTGGGCTACATGCTTTATGGAAAATTTGTGGCGAGAGTGTTCGGTCCTGATGACCGCCCTACGCCAGCAGTGACCAAAGCCGATGGTGTCGACTTCATGGTGCTGCCAAGTTGGAAAATCTTTATGATTCAGTTCCTCAATATTGCGGGAACGGGACCAATTTTTGGAGCCATCATGGGTGCTTGGTACGGACCGGTGGCTTATCTGTGGATCATCTTCGGCTGTATCTTTGCAGGAGCCATGCACGATTATATGAGTGGTATGCTCAGTATCCGTAATGGCGGTGCTGGATTGCCGGAGTTGGTGGGCAAGTATCTCGGCGGAACCACCAAGAAGGTGATGCTGGTATTCTCTGTATTGCTTTTGATGATGGTGGGTGCTGTATTTGTGTACAGCCCTGCTGTGATATTGAAAGATATATGGGGCAGTCAGATGATGTGGATATTGGTTATCTTCCTTTATTATATCATAGCAACATTGTTGCCTATTGATAAGATTATCGGTAAGGTATATCCTCTCTTTGCTTTTTCGCTTCTGTTTATGGCAGGAGCGTTGATGATCGGTTTGTTCTTGAAATGGCCTACATTGCCAGAACTTTGGAGCAATTTGAGTGATTCCAATCTGAACGAGAATCCGGCATGGTTGGGTGCCGAGGGATATATGGCTGTCAATCCGTTGTTCCCTTGCCTCTTCATTACCATTGCATGCGGTGCCATCAGTGGTTTCCATGCAACACAGAGTCCGTTGATGGCTCGTTGTATGAAGAATGAGAAGATGGGACGTCCTATATTCTATGGAGCGATGATTACAGAGGGTATTGTTGCTGTGATTTGGGCTACCGTTTCCATGTACTTCTTCTATTATGGAGGATGGCGTGAATGCGTATCTCCTGAGGTGGCTCAGGAGTTTATTGCGCAGGCTGATGGAGGTAAGTCTCTCCTTCAGAATTTCACAGCTCCGCAAGTGGTAAAGCTGGTTTGCTCCAGTTGGCTTGGTGTAGCTGGTGGTATCCTTGCACTGTTGGGAGTTGTAGCCGCTCCTATCACGAGTGGTGATACAGCTTTGAGAAGTGCACGCCTTATCATTGCTGAGTTTATCGGATTGGAACAGCGCTCTATGCGTAAGCGATTATATGTATGCATACCATTGTTTGCTGCTACAGTGGGCATTCTGGTATGGCAGATGGAGAATCCGGATGGATTCAATATCATTTGGCAGTATTTCGGATGGGCCAATCAGACTTTGTCTGTGTTCACCCTTTGGACTATAACTGTTTATCTGGTACAGCAGAAGAAATCGTTTATTATCACCTTGGTACCTGCCCTGTTTATGACAGTGGTTTGCTCTACCTTCCTGTTGATATCTCCACAGGCGTTAGGACTTGATGGTACTCTCGGCTATTCGGGTTGTGTCATTATCCTGGTGGTAGCATTGGTGTGGTTCTTCTCTTGGTTTAAGAAAAGAAATAAATAATATTAACTAATACACATTATTATGCGTATAAAAAAAATAGCTGTTGTGGCATTGGGTCTGATGGTATCTGTTGGAGCTCATGCCCAGTTTGAAAGTGGAAAACAATATTGTGGTGCGTCATTGACGGGCTTGAATTTGAGTTATAATGGCTCAGAGGAACTCAGCCTTGGTATTCAGGCTAAGGCTGGTTATTTTTTCGAAGACGATATGATGCTCCTGGCACAGGCTGAGTATAAGCATTCTGGCTTGGAGGGCGTGAAGGATTATTGGGCCTTGGGCGCTCAGGGCAGATATTATATCGAGCAGAATGGTATTTATCTGGGGGCTGGCATGAAGTTGATTCATACCGGCAGTTATAATGATGTGATGCCTGGTGTTGAGGTAGGATATGCATTCTTCGTGAGTAAGCAGGTTACCATAGAACCTGCAGTGTATTATGATCAGAGTTTTAAGAATCATTCCGATTATTCTACTGTAGGCGTGAAGGTCGGAATAGGTATTTATTTGTAATAGAATATGCAGCAACAGTTTTCATCGGCATTGCTGGAGAAGGCGGTGGCTGAGTTTGCTAAGCTACCGGGCGTAGGGCGTAAGACCGCCTTGCGCCTTGTGCTTTTTATGCTCCGCCAGAGTGGGGAAGAGGTTGAACAGTTTGTCAATTCTATCTCCAAAATGAAGCGTGAAGTAAAGTATTGTCGCATATGCCATAATATCAGCGATACGGATGTATGTCCAATCTGCTCTGATTCACGTCGGGATACTACTACGGTTTGTGTGGTAGAGAATGTGCAGGATGTATTGGCAGTAGAAAATACACAGCAGTTCCATGGTCTCTATCATGTGTTGGGAGGGATTATTTCACCGATGGATGGTATTGGACCTTCTGATATAGAAATAGAATCATTGGTGCAGCGTGTGGCAGCTGGAGGTATCAAGGAAGTAATCTTTGCGTTGAGCAGTACAATGGAGGGTGATACCACCAATTTCTACATCTCCCGTAAACTTGCTGATTTTCCAGTGAAACTATCGGTTATCGCCCGTGGTATCTCTGTGGGTGATGAATTGGAATACACGGATGAGGTTACCCTGGGTAGAAGCATTCTCAATCGTACTCCTTTCGAAAGATAGCTATATATAAAAGGTAATCAAGTATTAAACTCTACATATTTAAATAATAATGAATATCAAACAAGTACAACGAATATTATTGACCAACTTCTTCTTTATGGTTGTTGTCACTTTGCTGTTGGTAGGTCTTTATGAGACGGAAATTCTTACTCCTACTGATATGGCATCCGATGCAACCTTGATGTTTGTCATTCTCACCATGATGGAGTTGGTAACCATTGTGGCTATTCCTGTTGCGTTGAAAATGTTCAGTTTGAAGGCTGTCCGCCGTAAGTTGGTGGCTCGCAAGGGTGATGCGCTTTTGCCTTGGGGTACAGCGCGTCTTAATATGCTTTGTCTGCCGATGTTGATCAATACTTTCATGTATTATCAGACCATGTCACCGGCTTTTGGCTATATGGCAATTATTCTTTTCCTTTGTCTTTTCTTTGTTTATCCTAGCATTGGCAGATGTGAGGCTGAGGTTAGTGAAGATTGAACGCTTGATTTATGAAATTATCTGTTATTATTGTCAGCTATAATGTCAAGTACTATATAGATCAATGTCTACGTTCTGTACTGAAGGCCATTGATATGGTGGATGTGGAACGCAAAGGAAATCAGGTGGAAATAATCGTTGTGGATAATCATTCTACCGATGGGTCTGTGAAGTATCTTGAAAAGCGCTATCCTAAGAACCTGCATCCTATGCTGAAGATTGTGAGCAGTGTGCATAATCTGGGCTTCGCCCGTGCCAACAACATTGCCATTCGTCAGAGCAAGGGCGCGTATGTTCTCTTGTTGAATCCTGATACAATCGTAGGTGAACATGTTCTTGAGGAATGTCTTGGCTTTATGGATGCTCATTCTGATGCTGGTGCTTTGGGGGTGAGAATGATTGGTGCTAATGGGCAGGTGGCGATGGAAAGCAGGCGTGGCTTGCCTTCTCCGATGGTAGCTTTTTATAAGATGATGGGCTTTTGTGCCCGCTGGCCAAAGAGCAAGGTGTTTGGCCGTTATTATATGGGTTATCTTCCTTGGAATGAACCTGTCCAAATCGATGTTGTGAGTGGGGCTTTCTGCATGTTGCGCCGTCAGGCTATAGAGAAAGTGGGATTGCTTGATGAGGATTTCTTTATGTATGGTGAGGATATCGATCTTTCTTATCGTATATTAAAGGGCGGTTTTCATAATTACTATTTGCCTGTAGATATCTTGCATTATAAGGGTGAGAGTACAGAAAAATCAAGTTTCAGATATGTGCATGTCTTTTATGAGGCAATGCTTATCTTCTTTCGCAAGCATTATTCGGGTATGTCTCTCTTGTTGAGTATTCCTATCAAGATTGCCATTTACGCCAAAGCTTCTGTGGCGTTAGTAAGGATGCTCTCGAAAAGAATGCGTAAGAGTTTGGGATTTTTCTCTCCATCCCAGAGAGATGATTCCCAATATTTGTTATTCGATGCTGATGAGATGAATTATGAGGATATGTTCCGCCATCTTAAGGAAAAGTCGGATGAGCAGGTGAAATTAGCCATTTATACCAAGAGCATTGGCAAGGTTATAACTGATAGATATGTCGTGGATAAGGAAGAAATGCCATATCTATAATGGATAAGTGTAATCTTGATATGTAATTAATGTACGCGCGTACAATATTTATATATATAAATCAAAAAGTCATTACTGTATGAATGAAATGAATGGTAAAGGTAGTAAACCTTTGGTTTATTTGCGAGCTTTGGAGATGGAGGATATTGAGTTTCTCTATGAAGTGGAAAATGATAGAAGTTTGTGGGGAGTAGGGTGTACCAATGTACCTTACTCTCGCCAAATGCTGATAGATTATATAGCCAGTGCTTCGGCAGATATTTATGCTGATCGCCAGATGCGCCTTATTATAGAGAATGGACAGCATGAAACGGTGGGTATGGTAGACCTGATAAATTTTGATCCGCGTCATCTTCGTGCTGAAATCGGCATTGTTATCAAGGATGAAGTTCGTGGAAAAGGATATGCTCAAGAAGCAATTCGCCAATTATTGGTATATTCTAAAGAAATTTTACACCTTCATCAGTTGTATGCCATTGTCTCTACCAAAAATGAGAAGGCTGTGAAAATGTTACATTCTGTAGGGTTCGAGGGGAGTAAAATGCTCAAAGAATGGCTATTTGAGGGTGATTTCTACGTAGATGCCTATCTTTTTCAATGTTTTTTGTAAAAAAGTTGCAGAAAAATTTGGTGGAGTCAAATATTTGTAGTACCTTTGCAACCGCAAATGAAAAATGAGCGTTTAGCAATTCAATTTGATTTAATTGGTGCGTTAGTTCAGTTGGTTAGAATGCCTGCCTGTCACGCAGGAGGTCACGAGTTCGAGTCTCGTACGCACCGCTTAATCATTTGTCTTCTAAGCCACTTGTTTGGTGCGTTAGTTCAGTTGGTTAGAATGCCTGCCTGTCACGCAGGAGGTCACGAGTTCGAGTCTCGTACGCACCGCAAACATTTTAAATTTGAATCCTCCATAAGCATTATGGTGCGTTAGTTCAGTTGGTTAGAATGCCTGCCTGTCACGCAGGAGGTCACGAGTTCGAGTCTCGTACGCACCGCAGAAACCTTCGAGAAGTGATTCTCGGAGGTTTTTTTGTTTTTATACCCCCTGATTCTCTCCATTCTCCATTCTTCACTCTTCACTTTCTTTCTGTATGTTATTTCTTTGTTAAGGTTTAGAAATAATTTTGATATTTCCTTAATTATCTGTATCTTTGCATCCATAAAGGGAATGTTTAAAATTCTCTGTTAAGGAATAATAGATATAAAAAGAGAGAAAGAAATGATTATTATCATCACAATTTTGGCATATTTCTGCGTGTTGTTGCTTTTCAGTCACATCACGGCAAGACGTGCCAGCAGTAATGAAACGTTTTATAGAGCTAACCGACGTTCGCCTTGGTATATGGTAGCCTTCGGTATGGTGGGTGCTTCCATCTCGGGTATTACCTTTGTCAGTGTGCCGGGCATGGTGATGAAGACCGATATGACCTATCTTCAGATGTGTCTTGGATTTATCGTGGGTTATTTTGCCGTAGGTTTCCTTTTGCTGCCTATCTATTATCGGTATAATCTCACTACCATTTATAGCTACTTGCAGCAGCGGTTGGGTGAGCGCTCATATAAGACGGGAGCTTCATTCTTCCTCTTGTCTAAGATGACTGGAGCCGCAGTTCGCTTCTTTGTGGTCTGTATCTTGTTGCAGCGGTTTGTGCTCGATGGGGTGGGTGTTCCGTTCTGGATAACGGTGCCTGTGATGGTGATGCTCATCTGGCTCTATACCCGAAAGGGTGGCATCAAGACTCTGGTGTGGACGGATTCCTTCCAGACCACCTGTATGTTTGCGGCGCTCATCCTGATTATCTATCAGGTGATGGCTGCCTTAGGCATGACGCCTTCTGAGGCTGTTTCGGCAATTGTTCAAGATAGTCATTCCCGCATCTTTGTCTTTGATGATTGGGTATCGAAGCAGAACTTCTGGAAACAATTTCTCAGTGGTGTGTTTGTGGTGATTGTGATGACAGGATTAGATCAGGACATGATGCAGAAGAATCTTACCTGCAAGTCGCTTCGAGAGGCACAGAAAGATGTTTGTACCTACGGCTTTGCCTTTGTGCCAGCCAATCTGCTTTTCTTGAGTCTGGGTGTACTGCTGATGATGCTGGCTCAGAAACAGGGAGTGGCTTTGCCATCTGCTCCTGATGATCTGCTGCCGATCTTTGCGGCATCAGGAGCGATGGGAACCTTGGTGGTTGTGCTCTTTACCATTGGTATTGTTGCTGCCAGTTTCTCCAGTGCCGACTCTGCACTGACTGCTATAACCACGAGTCTTTGTGTTGATATCCTGGGCAGGAAGGATGATGTGAAGCTCCGCAAGTGTATGCACTTGTTGGTTGCGGTGGTGTTCATGCTGTTCATCATTGCCTTCAAGGCCATCAACTCTACCAGCGTTATTGATGCCATCTACATTCTCTGCTCGTATACCTATGGACCATTGTTGGGATTGTTTGCCTTCAGTTTGCTTACCAGGCGACAGGTGAACGACCGGTGGTCACCATGGATTTGCATAGCCAGTCCGCTTATCTGTTTCGTCATCGATAACATGACATCACAGCTTACAGGTTATAAGTTTGGTTACGAACTCTTGATGCTGAACGGTGGCTTGACCTTCGCCGGTCTAGCCTTGAGTAGTGCAAGCCAATTCAATATGAAACATAAACTATAAACATTATAAACAATGAAAACAAAAGTGTTATTCGCTGCATTGTTGCTCAGTGCAACAACAGCTTTTGCCCAGCAGGATAAGTTGGGCTCTGGTATTGACAAGGCCAATATGGACTTGAGCATCAAGCCAGGAAAGGATTTCTATCGTTATGCCGCAGGCAACTGGATGAAGAACAATCCGCTTGATGCTGAGCATACTGATAATGGTGCTTTTACAGACCTCTTTGAGCAGAATCAGAAGCGCATTCAGGACATCATCCTTGAATATGCTTCCAAGCCACAGCAGAAGGGTTCGCTCGAACAAAAGATTGGTTCGCTCTACAACCTCCGTATGGACAGCGTTCGCCTGAACAAGGAGGGATGGGCACCTATCAAGCCAACTCTCGACCGTATCGCTGCCATCAAGGACCGTAGAGAGTATCAGTTGGTAACAGCTCAGCTCGATTTCCGTGGCGAGGGTACCATGATGTATGGTATCGGTGTTGGTGCCGACCTTCGTGATGCCGCCAACAACCTCGTTGAGGTAGGACAGGGCGGTATTGGTCTTGGTGTACGTGATTACTATGTAAACGATGACGAGCAGACCAAGAAGATCCGTGATGCATACAAGGCTTATATGAAGAAGCTCTTCCAGATGGTGGGCAACGACGAGGCTACAGCCCAGAAGAAGATGGAGGCTGTGATGGCCATCGAGACCCGCATCGCTAAGGCAAGCTATAGCCAGGTACAGCTCCGCGACATCGACAAGAACTATCACAAGATGACCTACAATCAGCTCGTGCTCGATTATCCTGGCATCGACTGGGGCAACGTGTTCCTGGCATCCGGTTTCCCTGCTTTCAAGGAAGTTTGTGTAGGTCAGCCTGAGCCAATCCACGAGGTTGAGAAGATTCTCGCAGAGACCTCTCTGGATGATTTGAAGACATACGCAGAGATTAAGGTGATTTCTGGTGCTACCAGTGTGTTGAGCGATGATTTCCGTGCCGTATCCTTCCAGTTGAGCAAGGTAATGAGCGGTGTTCAGCAGGACCGTCCTCGCTGGAAGCGTGCTGTAAGTACCGTGAGCGGTGTTTTGGGTGAGGCTATCGGAAAGATCTACGTAGAGAAGTACTTCCCTGAAAGCAGCAAGAAGCGTATGCTCGACCTCGTTCACAATCTCCAGACTGCGCTTTCTCAGCGCATCGATGAGGCTACATGGATGAGTGCTGCTACCAAGGCACAGGCTAAGGATAAGTTGGAGAACTTCATCATCAAGATCGGTTATCCTGACAAGTGGAAGGATTATAGCGGTTTGCAGGTAGATGACAGCCTCTCTCTCTACGAGAATATGGCAAACATCTCTGAGTTCTTTACCAAGGATGCCATTGCCCGTAAGGTGAACAAGCCGGTAGATAAGACAGAGTGGGGAATGACTCCTCAGACTATCAATGCTTATTACAATCCAACTACCAACGAGATCTGCTTCCCTGCAGCTATCCTGCAGCCTCCTTTCTTCGATCCAACAGCAGATGATGCGATGAACTATGGCGGTATCGGTGGTGTAATCGGTCATGAGATGAGCCACGGTTTTGACGACCAGGGTAGCCAGTTTGATAAGACTGGTAACCAGCACAACTGGTGGACCGCTGCAGATAAGAAGAACTTTGAGGCTCGCACCAAGATTCTGGTTGACCATTTCAACAAGATTGAGTTGGCTGGCAAGAAGGTAAACGGCCAGATGACCCTGGGTGAGAACATCGGTGACAATGGTGGTTTGAACATCGCTTTCCGTGCTCTTCAGAATGTGATGAAGACAGAGAAGTTGGGTGTGAAGGATGGATTTACTCCAGAACAGCGCTTCTTCCTGGCATGGGCACGTGTATGGGCAGGCAATGCCCGTCCTGAGTACCTGCAGTATCTGATGACCGTGGATGTTCACTCTCCAAACGAGGCTCGTGTGAACGGTGCCCTCCCAATGGTGGATGCATGGTACAAGGCATTCAACATCAAGAAGGGCGACAAGCTCTTTGTTCCAAAGAACAAGCGTGCACATATCTGGTAAAAACATAAAAAAGTCTTGCAGGCACATTGGCTTGCAAGACTTTTTTTATGCTTGTTGCTTTCTTTGCAGAAAGTTTCGTATGCTATGCAGATTACTTTGTTCCGAAATAGAGGAACAGCATTCCGAGCAGAACGAGAAGAAGGTCAACAAACTTAGCCTTGAGGTTCTTCTCGTGGAAGATGGCTGCACCGAAGAGGAAGCTGACGATGACCGAACCGCGGCGGATCATGCTGACGATACTGATCATGGCTCCTGGCAAGCTCAATGCGTAGAAATATACGAAATCAGCAGCCGAAAGGAAGATGCTGATGAAGATGATGCTCCAATGCCAATGGAATGGGGTGGAGTTCTTCTTGGTAGGCCACCATATCATCAGGAGCATGGCTCCCATGAGGAAGCACTGGTAGATGTTGTACCAGCTCTGCACGATCATTCTATCCAATCCTACACCACCATTCTCGGGTGGAGCCATCAGATACTTATCGTATAGACCACTCACCGCACCGAGTACGGCAGCCAGAACGATGAAGTAAATCCACTTGTTGTGCTTGAAGTCGATGCCCTCCTTCTTTCCGCTGCGCGAAAGCATGGCAAAGGAGATGATGGCAAGAATGACACCAATCCACTGGTAGAGGTTGAGTACCTCGCCGTAAACCAGCAGGGCACCCACGAGTGTCATTACCGGACGGGTGGCATTGATAGGCCCCACGATGGTGAGTGGCAGATGCTTCATGCCGAAATAACCGAAGATCCAACTGCTCAATACGATGAAACTCTTGAGCACGATATACTTGTGAACTTCCCATCCGCCTTCGGCTACATGGAACATGGTTCCATCCAGCGAATTTCCTGTATAGCTCAAGATGATGAACGGCAGGAAGATGAGTGATGAGAAAAGCGTGTTCAAGAAGAGCACGGGAATTACTGCGTTACCTGAAAGTGCCTTCTTCTTGAAGGCATCATAGAATCCCAGCAGCGCTGCTGAGAGAAATGCTAATACTAACCACATAGTAGTGTTTAATGTTTATTATTTAATGTTTATTGAGGCTCGCGCCCTTGTGTTTCTAATCATTTATTCTTTGAAATCATATCCCACGTCTTCCAGGAACAGGGCATTGCCTGGCATGCTTTCGCCCGCATCGCTGCGGCTGCCATTGTGCAGGATGTCGAGGAACTGCTCCATCGTAATCTTTCCCCTGCCCACATCGATGAGGGTACCCACCACGGCTCTCACCATGTTTCTCAGGAAACGGTTGGCGGTGATTTCGAAATACCAGGTAGTGGGAGAGGTCTGAACCCAGCGGGCTGTCGTTACATGACAGATGGTGGTCTTGTTGTCACCGCCCGCCTTGCAGAAAGCAGCATAGTCTTCGTGTTGCAGAAAATGCTGTGCAGCCTCGTTCATCTTCTTGAAGTCGAGAGGATAGTTCATCTGCAGGGAATAGTGACGCTCGAATGGGTCCTTTTTTGTGTGGATATAAAAATGATAGGTACGCGAGGTGGCAGAGAAGCGGGCGTGCATCTCAGGATTAACCTCCTGTACTTCGTATACTGCGATGTCACGTGGCAGAATTCGGTTCAGACGATATACCAGTTGGTCGAGTTCCATCGTAATCTCAGCTTCGAAGTGAGCCGCCATGTTGCGGGCATGTACTCCTGTGTCGGTTCTTCCGGCTCCCACTACTTCTATCTCTTTTCTCAGAAGTATGGAGAGTGCACGCTGCAACTCCTGCTGTACCGAATTGGCATTAGGCTGAATCTGCCAGCCGTGATAGTTGGTTCCGTCGTAACCAAAGAATATAAAATATCTCATTATTAACTTTGAACTGTTTTACTTTGAGCTTCGAACATAGAGCTTGGTTTGCCCTTCGTTTTTCGCTTAATTCGGGTGCAAAGTTACTAAAAAAACGTGAAATATGGTATAATAATACAGAATATTTTCAAAAATGATACAATCTTGAAAGAAAATTCTGATTTTATTTTGCATTTTGACAATAATTGTGTACTTTTGCCAACGATTTTGTTAAATAGATTATGGCACAGAATATTTTTAAGGGCTTAGGTATTGCCCTCATTACTCCATTTAAGGCCGACGGATCGGTTGATTATCAGTCTCTCAAGAGATTGGTAGAGTTCCAAATTGACAATGGTGCAGACTTTCTTTGCATCCTTGCCACTACTGGTGAGGCTCCATGCCTGACCCAGGAAGAGAAAGACAAGATTACTGAATTGGTGAAAGACGTGAACAAGGGGCGCGTCAAGATTTTGAAATATTGTGGCGGCAACAATACTGCTGCTGTCGTGGATGAAATCAAGAACACAGACTGGAGTGGCATTGATGGCATCCTCAGTATTTGTCCTTATTACAACAAGCCATCTCAGGAAGGCTTGTATCAGCATTTCAAGGCAATTGCTCAGGTTAGTCCACTGCCTATCGTACTCTATAATGTTCCTGGTCGTACAGGTATTAACATGAAGCCTGAGACCACTTGTCGCATTGCGCGCGATTTCCCTAATGTAGTAGCAGTGAAGGAAGCTAGTGGCAGCCTGGAGCAGGTAGATGAGATTATCAAGAACAAGCCGGATAACTTTGAAGTTATCAGTGGTGATGATGCGCTTACCTTCTCTATGATAGCAAGTGGTGCTGCTGGTGTTATCTCTGTAATCGGTAATGCACTGCCAAAGGCATTCAGCCGTATGATTCGTCTGGAATTCCGCGGTGAATACGAGCCTGCACGCAAGATTCATCACTCTTTCACAGAGTTGTACAGTCTGCTCTTTGTGGATGGTAACCCTGCAGGTGTTAAGGCTCTGCTGAATGATATGGGCTTCATTGAGAACGAACTCCGTCTGCCTCTGGTACCTACACGTATCGCAACCAAGCAGAAGATGAGCGAAATCCTTAGAACATTGAATATTTAATATATTGATTAGTGATTATTGATTAGTGAATATTGATTAGTGATTATTGTATGCGCATGATGATCACTAATCATTATTCATTACTCTTCAATCACTACTCACTACTCATTAATCACTATAACATTATGGCAGAAGACAGAAGAATCATACATGAAATTACCCCTTTGATGGGTAAGGACGTACTATATATTGCTGACCGTCACAAGAAAGAGTTTACCTATCCGATACACAACCATTCGGTATTCGAACTTAATTTTGTAGAGAATGCGGCCGGTGTGAAACGTATTGTGGGCGATTCACAGGAGGTTATAGGCGATTATGATCTCTGTCTTATCACCTCTCCTGACCTGGAGCATGTATGGGAGCAGAACGAATGCCGAAGTGAGGACATTCGTGAGATTACCATTCAGTTTGACTTCAGTATGGCAGATGAAACCCTTTTCGGAAGAAATCCTTATGCCAGCATTACCCGTATGATGCAGGAGGCTAAGAAAGGCCTTTGTTTTCCGATAAAGGCAATCATGAAAGTGTATGGACTGCTTGATACATTGAGTAGCATCAAGGATGGATTTTATGCCGTCCAGCAATTCCTGACCATCCTCTATGAATTGTCTAAGTGCGAGAATGCCCGTACCTTGGCTTCTTCCAGTTATGCTAAGGTAGCCGTTGAGGACGACAGTCGCCGTATATTAAAGGTGAAGAATTATATCTCTAAGAATTATATGGATGATCTCCGCCTGCCTCAGCTTGCTTCTTTGGCGGGCATGAGTTCGAGTGCATTCAGCCGTTTCTTCAAACTTCATACGGGCAGGAACATTTCTGAGTATATCATCGACCTTCGTCTCGGCTATGCGGCACGCATGCTGGTGGATACAGCTAAAAGTATCAGTGAAATCGGATTTGACTGCGGGTTTAATAACCTCAGCAATTTCAACCGGATATTCAAGAAAAAGAAGGGATGCTCGCCAAGTGAGTTCCGTGAGAACTATCATAAGACAAGAATCATCGTATAATATGGAACTTTGAAATTTTATTTTTCAACTTTAAAAACTTCAAATTCATAAGATAACGTAATCGTTTAAGTGAAATAATCAAAAATATTTCGCTTAAACGATTTGCTATTCCAATATTTATTGTATCTTTGCGTCATAATTAATAGTAATAAATAAACATTTAAAAACTACTATACAGTTATGAAGCAATTTATGGATGAAAATTTCCTGCTCGACACAAAGACAGCGCAGGACCTTTTCCACAATCATGCGGCTAAGATGCCAATCATCGATTATCACTGCCACCTCATCCCTGAGATGGTTGCTAATGATCACAAGTTCATGAGCATTACAGAGCTTTGGCTCGGTGGTGACCACTATAAGTGGCGTGCTATGCGTACCAATGGTGTAGACGAGCGTTTCTGCACAGGTACTGATACCAGCGACTGGGAGAAGTTCGAGAAATGGGCTGAGACTGTACCATATACATTCCGTAACCCTCTGTATCACTGGACCCACTTGGAGCTGAAGACAGCTTTCGGTATCGACAAGCAGTTGAGTCCTAAGACTGCCCGTGAAATCTATGACGAGTGTAACGAGAAGTTGCAGCTGCCAGAGTTCAGCGCTCGCGGCTTGATGCGTCACTATAACGTAGAGTGCGTTTGTACTACAGACGACCCAATCGATGATCTCCGTTACCACAAGCAGACACGTGAGAGCGGTTTCGAAATCAAGATGATTCCTGCTTGGCGTCCTGACAAGGCAATGAACATCGAGAAGCCAGACTTCGCTGACTATATGAACAAGCTCGGTGAGGTGGCAGGTGTAGATCTCACTACATTCCAGGATATGGTTGATGCTTTGCAGAAGCGTCACGACTTCTTCACAGAGAACGGCTGTAAGTTGAGCGACCACGGTATTGAGGAGTTCTACGATGAGCCATACACAGATTCTCAGATTGAGACTATCTTTGCTAAGGCTATGCGTGGCCAGCAGCTTTCTGCACTCGAAATCCGTCAGTACAAGCATGCATTCCTCAAGGTTTGCGCAGAGATGGATCACGCTGCCGACTGGACTCAGCAGTACCACTATGGTGCTATCCGCGACAACAATACATTGATGTACAATAAGCTCGGTGCTGATACTGGTTTCGACTCTATCGGTGAGTTCACTACAGCTAAGGCTATGAGCAGCTTCCTCAATGAATTGAACATGGAAGGCAAGTTGACACGTACAATCCTCTATACTTTGAACCCATGCGCCAATGAGGTTATCGCTACTATGCTCGGTAACTTCCAGGATGGTTCTTGCCCAGGCAAGATTCAGTTCGGTTCAGGCTGGTGGTTCAACGATCAGCTCGATGGTATGACCCGTCAGATGAACGCTCTCTCAGTATTGGGTCTCTTGAGCCGTTTCGTAGGTATGTTGACCGACTCACGTTCATTCCTCAGCTACCCACGTCACGAGTACTTCCGTCGTTTGCTCTGCAACCTCCTCGGCAATGATGTAGAGAAGGGCTTGCTTCCTAACGACATGGAGAGCCTCTCTCGCATGGTAGAGGACATCTCTTACAACAACGCTCGCAACTACTTCAAGTTCTATTAATCATAGAGCTTAAGCAATTATACTAAGACAAATCCCTTCACGGCATCATGAGATGATGTTGTGGAGGGATTTGTTGCTTGATAACGGAGTAAAACTTCAGAATATGGGGGTAATAGACAGAATACTAGGATTCTACGAAGATATTAGAGAGTTTAATTCTTCTAATATCAAGGATTTCCGGGGCAGAATGAAGTCTTGGATCAAGATGGGTATGCTTGCCGGTCGCATCTTCTATGTAAAGGATATGTGGGCAAGGGATGTAGCTGCATTGACTTTCGCCTCCTTCATGGCTTTGATACCTTTTATGGCGATGATGTTTGTTATTGCCCGAGGCTTCGGCTATGCGTCATTGCTGGAGTCATGGCTGTCTACCACCTTCGAGGCACAACCGGTTGTTGCCAAGACTATCGTTGACTTCGTACATAATTATATTGAGAACACGCAGAGCAACTATATCATCGGTACGGGTATCGTGATGTTTCTCTATACCATCGTTTCTCTGATGCAGAAGATAGAGCTTACCTTTGATGATATCTGGCATACGGGCGAGCGTTCGTGGAAGCAGATTGTTACAGAATATCCTACCATCCTTTTCGGTCTGGGACTGATGATTCTCTTTGCTTCGAGCATCAACGTATGGATAGTGAATATGGTGGATAATGTCGACAAGATAGCCGATATCGGGGATACGATTCCTTCGTTTATCCTCCATCTGGCGGCATTTGTTCCGATGTTCCTGTTCTTCGTATTCTGCTATTATGTCATTCCGAATACCTATATCCGGGTCCGCAGTACTCTGGTGCCTTCATTCCTGGCGGGTATCTGCATGACAGCCTTGCAGTATGGCTACATCTATCTGCAGGTATTTCTTTCCAGCTATAATGTCATCTACGGTTCGCTGGCAGCCATTCCGCTTTTTCTGTTGTGGCTTCAGATATCCTGGGCTATCGTGGTCTTTGGCGCTTTGCTCTGTCATACCAATCAGAACATTCATTATTACGATGGCGATCTCAGTTACGACCATCTGAAATTGTCACAGCGCATCCGGGTTTGTGGCATGGTGATGCATTTGGTATGCAAGCGCTTCAATGAGGGTGAACAGGCTTATACGCCTAAGGAGATTCATGACTTGACAGAGATTCCGCAGCAGATAGTCAATCAGGCTGTAAGAGAACTCTTGCAGGCGAAGTTGCTGGTAGAGATTCGGAGTGAGAAGAAAGGCTGTTTCGAAGAATCGGTCATCCTGCATCCGATAGAGAAGATAGATCATCTAACATACGGAACAATGATAGAGCGACTCTTCAACTATGGCGAAGATATTGCCGGACTGGCAGAGCTGGAAAGCGACTGGGTATTGTGGAAGAATATCGATGTCGTTAATCTTGATTTCGTGGAGAATGGCAAGAAAATAGCTTTCATCTAGAAAAATATTCAAATTATTATAAACCTTTAAAACCATTAGAGTATGAGAAAATTTATTTCATTGGCAGTTGTTGCTCTCTTGGCTTCTTCCATGTCGGCACAAACCATTGCCAACATGAAAGACCTGAATGCCGAGAAGAAATCTGCAGCTATTAATCTAAAGTTGACCGGAACCTTGACAACTACGAAAAATTCAGATTTCCGCCAGCTTCGTGATCTCTGCTGGCAGTTGAGAAATTTGGACCTGAGCGAGGCAACCTGTCCTGTTCTTCCTAAGAATGCATTCCATTCCCGTCATCATCTGCAGCATATCATCTTGCCAAATCAGTTGCAGGAGATAGGTACTCAGGCTTTCTTTGCCTGCGATAACCTGCAGGAAGTGGTGATTCCCAAGTCTGTAAAGAAGGTGGGGGCTGCA
The DNA here is from genome assembly GCF_050313615.1 of Prevotella sp. SGI.167. Lineage (NCBI taxonomy): Bacteria > Pseudomonadati > Bacteroidota > Bacteroidia > Bacteroidales > Prevotellaceae > Prevotella > Prevotella sp. SGI.167. The sequence continues at coordinate 134,111 of NZ_JBNPLT010000006.1, forward strand.
GCCTTTTCCGGTTGCAAGTCTCTGAAAAACATCACAATCGAAGGCACACCGGAGATAGGAGAGTTCTCTTTTGCCAATCTTGAGGGTGTACAGGTCATCAGGGTAAATTCCCATATTCCACCAAAGGCTGCTGCTACGGCTTTTTCGGGCGTGAACATGCGAGGCGTGAAACTGGTCATGCCAAGAGGCAGCGAGAAGGCTTACCGCAAGGCACAAGGCTGGAAGGCTTTCTTCGGAGAAGTGAAACAGGCTAGGGAAGTATGCAATCCTGAAGCTTGCCTGATTCCTGTACCGATGGATCTGAAGGTGAAGGCAAAGGCTGCACCGTTGCAGGTGACGGGAAACTGGAAGATTGTGGCAGATGAAGGTCTGGCTAATGAGCGTGAACATGCTGACAGAATCCTCAAGGAGAGAAATGCTCAGCAGAAGGGAGCACAGCTGACGATGACCCTTGCCATTGATCCTACTCTTACCGATGCTGAGGCTTATACCCTGGAAGTACAGCAGAAAGGTGTGGTCATCAAGGGAAAGACTGCAGCTGGTGTCTTCTACGGATTGATGACTTTCGACCAGTTGCTTCGTGGCAATGCATCTAAGGTGGGTTGCGATGCCATCCCACAGCTGGCTTTGAAAGACCAGCCACGCACTCATGTAAGAGAGTTGATGGTGGACCCTTGCCGTATCTTTATCCCATACGAAGAGTTGAAGGCTTTCGTTCCTGAGATGGCTCGCTATAAGCTCAATATGCTTCATCTTCACTTGGTGGATGATCAGGCATGGACTATCGAAATCAAGAAATATCCTCGTCTTACCGCTGAGGCTAGCAGCCGATGGGGTATGGACGATATGCTGATGCCTATCAAGGGATATTATACACAGGAGCAGATGCGCGACTTTGTAGCATATTGTGCCAAGTATCATATCCAGGTGGTACCTGAGATTGAGATGCCGGGTCATGAGGTGGCTGCTATCAGCGTATATCCGGAATTGACCTGCCAGGGAGTAAGAAAGCCTATCCGTACTACTTGCGGTGTATCTGACGAATTGCTTTGTGCCGGTAATGAATTCACTTACGAGTTTCTTGGAAATGTATTCAAGGAGCTTGCCGATGTCTTTCCTTCTGAATACATTCATCTGGGTGGTGACGAGGCTGGTAATCCTGCCCTCGATTGCTGGACCAACTGTCCTAAGTGTCAGGCATTGAAGAAGAAACTCGGTATTACTACTACCGACCGTTCTGAGAACTGGAAGCTGCAGGGCTATCTCTTCGACCGTGTGATAGATCTTCTTCGTACCCAATATCATAAGACTCCGATGTTCTGGTATGAGACCGATTTCAAGAAGATTCAGCCAGGTTGCGTTACCTTTGCATGGCGTGCAGGTCTCACCAAGGAAGCATTGGTGGCAGCGGTGGAGAACAATGCCCGCATCTTGCTTTGTCCAGGTGAACATTGCTATTTCGACTATCCGATGGCCAAGGGCGACATGCCTGAGGTAAACTGGGGAATGCCGGTTACTTCCTTGAAGGCAGCCTACGATCTTGATCCTGCATGGGGAATGGGAGAGGAGTTTGAAAAGAACAACCTCTTTGGTGTAGCCGGAACCTTGTGGAGTGAGTGTATCAATTCTCCTGAGCGCATCTTTTATCAGGCTTATCCACGTGCATTGGCTTTGGCAGAAGCCGGATGGAGTCTTCAGAAGAATCGCTCCTGGGAAGGATTCCTCACCCGATTGAAGCCTACGGCAAAGGATATGATGCGAAGAGGCATCACCTTCTCTATGGAATGGTAAACATCCAGGAAAGAATCAGACGATTATCAGATTGATACCATATAATAAAAGAAAAAGCGTGTAAGTATTGCTACTCACACGCTTTTTTTATTATTATAAACGTAATTACTTCGTTTGCTTTCTCTTAAGAATGCTGTTGCATTCGGGGTTGAATCCCTTATGCGCAAGCACAACCACGGCTTCTGTTCAAAGCCTCGCCATACATTTCCATAGCGTTCATGTAATCTGCAAGAATAGCCTTCAAGGCCTTCTTGATGTTCTTAAACATTGTTTTCATAATCGTTATCCTTTCTTTTTTAAATTAATACTGTGGCATTGCAGCCAATCTTTCTTTTTACCTGAAGTGGCCTTATCTAAGACCCTTCTCAATCTTGTTGTTAACATGTACAGCCTGAGCAATCATGATTGCTACTACTGCGAGAATCATTACTGTTGTCATCATAATTTGTTTCCTTTCGTTCTTTAATGGAGCCTCGTTTCCGGGTCTCCTTTTTTACATTATCCTTATTACAATCTCTCTTTTGCTGGTGCAAAGGTAGTGCCTTTTTTTTGAATTCCTGCCACAAAGTCGTGACAAAATGATGAAAGAAGGGCATTTTTTGACGCATATCAAGCAGCATGGTCTGATGCCTTGATGTACGTCAAGGGGATTTGGCTTGTCATGCCAAATATGTCAGTCTTGTCCGGGTACTTGCTATACTATGATACCAGTGTCAGCAAGTTGAGAACTCTTAGTGGGGCAATTTTTTGCCATCCCAAGGCACATATTATTACTACGTCATGTATTTATTTATGTCAGTGGAAGAAATGGCTATTATACAGAAGTATACGGCGTTTTGGTGAAGGGTAAAAAACGTTTTGCCTTTCAAAAAATAGTTCCCTCATAAAAAATAAAAATACGTCGGAATTTGCATCTCGTTATTTTTTCGGGCTATTCCTTTGCTCGTATCATTATTTTTTGTATCTTTGCCGAAAGAATTTAAAAAGGCAGCAATATGAAATATCCTATCGGAATACAGGACTTCGAAAAAATCATAGAGGGTGGATATGTTTATCTTGATAAAACAGATCTCGTTTATGATTTGGTGCAAAATGGTAAAATATACTTACTGTGTCGTCCTAGACGATTCGGAAAGTCGTTGCTCGTATCTACCTTGAAATACTATTTCGAGGGAAAAAAGGAGTTGTTCAAGGGGCTTGCTATTGATAAGTTGGAGAAGGAGTGGAAGCAATATCCTGTGTTTCATCTCGACTTCAATGGTAATAACTTTACTAATCCTGGAGAACTTGAGGTCATATTAGAAAACTTTGTTGCATCGCAAGAGATGATATATGGTAAAAGTCCTTTCCGGGATTCCTTAGGAGGTCGTTTTGAATATGTTTTGAAAGCTGCTCATGAGAAAACAGGACTTCGTGCCGTGGTTTTAATTGATGAGTATGATAAGCCAATATTGGATGTGCTTGATACACAAATCAAAACATCAATAAAGGGTGAAGAACGGTTGTTGGAAGATTGGAATCGTGAGGTTTTGAAAGGTTTCTATAGTGTCTTCAAGGCTGCCGATGCTAATCTGCAGTTTGTCTTGCTCACGGGTGTCACCAAGTTTTCGCAGGTAAGCGTGTTCAGTGGTTTCAATCAGCCTAACGACATCAGTATGGACGAGCATTACGAGGCACTTTGTGGTATTACGGAAGAGGAATTGTATTCTACCTTTGATGAGCAAATCAAAGCGATGGCTGTGAGATATAAGACCACAGAGGAAGGAATGAAATACAAACTGAAGAGGAAGTTTGATGGTTATCACTTCAGTCCTAATATGCTTGATATCTATAATCCTTTCAGTATCTTGAATGCGCTGAGCAAGAAGATCCTGGCAGATTATTGGTTCCGCACCGGTTCGCCAACCTATCTTGTTCGCTTGTTGTCTCATTTTGATGAGAACATCAATGAGATGGTCAACAGGTTTTATCCTACGAGTAGTTTTATCGACTACAAGGCAGATGTGGAAGCACCGTTGCCAATGATTTATCAGAGCGGTTATCTCACCATTAAAGATTGGAATATGGATACCGATTCCTATCTCCTGGATTTTCCGAATGATGAAGTGCGAAGCGGATTCTTGACGCTGGTCAAAGCAGCAAAGCGAAGGTAGGGTAGATTGTGTGGTAGAGACTCCGAACTATATCTACATCTTCGAATTCAAGCGAGATGGTTCGGCTGAAGAAGCCCTGAAGCAGATAGAGGATATGGGCTATGCCAGGGAATATGCAGCAGATGGCAGAAAGATTTATCAGATAGGCTGCAACTTCTCATCGAAGACGGGAACCATTGATGGGTGGAAGGTGGAATAGGTTATCGCAAACGAATACTGCCTTTGTGTAATATTGCACTCTGAAAATATAAAAATAGATAAAGAAGGAGATGGATTATGTCAAAAAAGAAGATTTTCAGATGCCAGGAATGTGGGTACGAGACCGTAATATATGAGGGACGTGGTTTCATGGGGCAGCATATTGAAGCCATGTCTTGTGCAGACTGCAGGAACATAGTACCTCTTGTGGTGGGTGGAGTGATAGGTGATGCTGCACCTAGCTTCAATTCTCTAGTGGGAAGACTCTGTCTAAGATGCGGTTCTGACAGGATTCACAAGTGGGATATGCATACATGCCCCAAATGCGGGGGCAGGATGCTGCCTTCTGGCGAAGAAGAGTTCTGGACATAGTATTTTAAACCTGTTTTTCAATCCAAGCCATCATACGGAGTTGGTACGGAGAGGGTACGGAGTTGGTACGGAGCGGGTCTAGCTATGATGTATTGTGGGGGAGATTTGGAAAATCTAAAGTAGTACATGATGGAAAAGATTATTGTTGACGTTGCGTGGTGCGACAGAAATTATGGCGGTTCTCTTGGTAGTAATGTACCAGGAGCGGTGGTTTTTACAGCACCAACCTTTGAAGCTTTGCAAAAAGAAGCAAAGGAAAGTCTGGAGTTTCATGTTGAAGGCCTTATGGAAAATGGGGAAGATGTTCCCGAATGGCTGAAGAATGGGGATTATGAGTTTGAGTATAATATTATAAGATAAGATCAATTGTGTGTCTGATTTAGCAAAGAGGGTGTGTCATAAGTAAATGATTCACCCTTTTTTGTTTGTTGGAAAGTTACTGATATGTTGTTTGAAGACATAGTATAAGTTGTTAGAAAAGATAGTATATGTTTTTGAGTTAGTTAGTATCTCCGGTCGCACAACAGCTGTTGTGCGCTTGCATAGCAGCTGATATGCGCTTGCACAACAGGTGATGTGCATGCGTAGGTCAACTGTTATGCACCAACTGTAATTTAGACTTATGACGTCTCCTCTTTGTCATTTGGTACATTGAAAACGGCATTTCATACAAGGTAGGTTTAGATATTTGGCTGATAGAAATAATCTTCTTACTTTTGCAATCGTAATCGGGAAGCGATAGAAAAGAAAGAATCGTGGAACGAGGAACATGAAGTATAACCCTTTAATATATAATAAGGTATGAAGAAGGTAATGTTGATTTTAGCCATGATGCTAAGTGTAATGAGTGTAAATGCTCAGTTTGTAGAGTATAAGCCAGTATATACAAATCCACCTGCCCAGCAATATTCTGTGCCATCATTTGGTTTGGAGATGCCGCAGATGCCTCAGCCTACGGAGGAATATACTGATGTTGGTGCTTATTATATTAAGAACTATCAAGTTGTGAGAGTCAAGATTCGTGTGAGAGAAACGTATAGTGGTGGACGCAGATCATTGACAGTTGTTGGTTATTATGGTGGTCCTTTGGATAGTTTGTTGAGAACACATGCACTCGTTAGCAAGGTGGTTAGAAACCTAGACGGAGAGGTTGTAGCCAATAATTTTGAGTGGAAGGCGAACACGGCGCCTTTCGGTAAAGTGTACTTTAATTTGTAAAGCCGTTTAAGGATATAGGCATTGAGGTTGTCATGGATAGGAAATGTGGAAGCATTATCTTTTTCAGCAGTGGCAAACTTCAATGCTTTTTTGGTGGAAATTTCATAAAAGTAAGCCTGTTGGAAGAAATAATAGAGGAAAAGTTTGGCGGTATTAAAAAGATTTCTTACTTTTGCAATAGAGTTATGAGTGAACGGAAAAGAACGGGCACGATGAAGGCTCTAGTGAATGAGCGTATTGAACGTTATCTTGCGATAGAAATGTGGAAGTTTCAAAGTCTGCTAACGATAAATAGGCAATGATGCTCACGTCTAAGGATTATTGTATCTTTTTCTCTATGGAAGAAGATGTTAATATACTCTATGGCGTGGGCTATTGCATTATTACTTGCTGACGGGTCCTTCCACAACCTCTATCCGGTAATAAGCAATAGTCCCACGCTTTTTCATTGAAAACTTAATGACCGATAGCTACTTCTGGGAACAAGTCAGCGAAGTAAATGATAAATATGGATAGTCAATTTATCGTATTCAATACAAAGACGGAACTCTTAAGATTAGATGTTTCCAAAATTGTTTATTTCGAAGGAGATGGCAATTATACACAGATTGTTACTATTAACAAGCTGAAGGCTGTTGTTTGTCTGAATTTGACTCAGATGGAGAAGTATTTGGCCGAGCATCTTGTAGATTGCAAGAGTATTTTTATGCGAGTGGGTAAGCGTTTTATCATCAACACAGGCTACATCTATCAGGTCAATACGCAAAAGCAACAGTTGATATTATCCGATTATGAGCATTTTGCTTTTGCTTTAGGTATTTCTAAGGAAGCCTTGAAGCAAATGAAGGATTTACTCATAACTAAAAAATAAACTAATCAAGCAAAGAATTTTATGGAATTAATCATTGGACGTGATGCTAGTACATCTCAATTGAGAATAACGATGGGGCAGCAATCCAAGACTTTTGGGGTTGCTGGAAGTGTTCCTATGACTGTGAGCCGTCAACACTGTAGTTTGACCATTAATCCAGATGGTTCTTATAGAATTACGAATCTAAAACCTCAGAACGTTACTTTTGTCAATGGAGTGGAAATAATGGCAAAGACTATCATGGAAAAGGATAAAATAGAACTTGGTCCAAGCAAATTTTTGGTTAGTTGGGATTGGATAAAGAGTTTTGTTCCTCAAATGGTAGATTTTCGTCCATTGCAGCGTGTTTGGGAAGAATATGATGAGCATAAACTTGATCAGCAAATTGCTGACCGCAAGTTTAATTCTCTTCGTGGCATTACTGGTTTGATTACTATGGGAGCCATCGCTTTGAGTATCATTTTCCCAGAATTTAGAGAGACTCCTCTTTATATAGGTTTGTATCTCTTAGGTATTTTGATTTCTGTAGGCTTTACTGTAAAAGCATATAAGGATTCTTCTAAGGGACCGTTAAGGCAGAAGCAGTTGACTGAAGAGTTTCAGCAGCATTATGTTTGTCCTCATTGTCATCACTTCCTGGGCTTTCTGTCTTATGGAGTTTTAATGCAGAATGAGGCTTGTCCTTATTGCAAGGCTAAAATTAAAAAGTGATTTTGTACAATAGAAGATAGGTTTTGTGTAATGAGCACAGAATTAGCACCTATCTATTTATTATTTCACTATATTTGCACCAGTTATAATTTTAAAAGTATGATTATGGCACAGAATGAAGAAACATTGTATTTCGATAATACACATCCTGAAGTAAGACAGGAAAGTAAAGATAAAACTAAGAACGCTGCTGATAAAGCAACTTGGAAGAAAGTAGCGGTAGGTGGTGCTGCTGGTATCTTGTTAGGTGCAAGTGCTATGTATGCCACAGATGCCTTTGCTGCAGGTACGGAAGAAACTCCCGATACAAAACCGGAAGGGGAGAATCCATCGCAAGATGCTGCTGCAGCTAATGATAATGCCTCTATCAAGGTAGCTGAGAGTCATGATGAGCAGAGCTTTAAGGAGGCATTCGATGCCGCTAGAGCCGAAGTTGGTCCTGGTGGTGCTTTCCATTGGCATGGTAATATCTATAGTACTTATACCGAGGATGAGTGGAACAACATGACAGATGCAGAAAAGAACGACTATGCTGAGGCTGTTAAGCCAGAAGTACGTGCAGAAGAAATGAATGCTGCTCCTCATCAAACTGAAGATGTTGCTGTGGTATCTCATTCTTCTCATGCAGACCAGGATGTATCTGTTGCTCACAATGATGCAAATTTGCATCAGGCAAGTGATGTGCAGGTGGCTGATGACCAAAATGCAGATGTTCATTTGGTTAATGCGGGTGAAGTTCAGCTTGCTGATGGCTCCATGGCTACAGTTGGTGTTTTCGACGTGGATGGTCAGGAAGTGAGTGTGGTAGATTTTGATCAAGATGGAAATCCTGATGTTGCGATTTGTGATGCCAATGGCAATGGAAGTATTGACGTTGGTGAAGCAGTTGATTTGCATACAGGACAAGTGATTACTCCAAGTGGTAGTGATTTCGCTGATGCCGGAGTTGATGATTCTGCTGACACAAATCTCCAAACTGCATCCTTGGAGAATCCTGATGTTGCTCCTGATATGCCAGACTATATGTCTGATGCGGATATTCAGATGGCATAAACATTGATTAAAATAGATGGTGGCAATGGAAACTAAAAGAATCAAATGTCCGAGTTGCGGTGTGTTGCTTGACGTGAGAAATTCTCAAAACGAAGCGGTTAAGATGATTACTTGTCCTCAATGTAAAGCTCAGCTGAGAGTGATGTTCTCACAGCAACATGCTGCAACTCCGCAATCTTCTGGGGAAACAGAATATGTTGGTAACAGCAATGGTGAGACTCAGTATGTGAATCGAGATAATGGAGAAACTCGTTACGTGGGGTATTCCTCTTCTCCTTCTCAATCTGATGAAACAATCCTTGCAGGCAAGAAAGAAGAGGTTACTCCTGGTTATTTGCTCTATGGTGGTCAGAAGTATCCGTTAGGGTTCGGCAACAATGTAATAGGCCGCAAGGCTACTACTTCGCAGGCAACTGTACAGATAGCTACTGATGATAGATATATGAGCCGTCAGCATCTTGCCATCCAGGTAATTAAGGCTTCTACGGATAAGGTTAGGGTGGTGGTGTCTAACTACCATAATAAAAATGCCAGTTATGTGAATGGACAATTATTGAACGAGGGTGACCAGCTCGTCTTGACAGAAGGAAGTATCATCAAGATGGGTAACACAACCGTTGTTTATCATCAAAAATAAAGCTAACAATGAGAATCAAGATATATCAGCCTTTAGCTATCCATGAGTTGGGTAAGAGGGCGAACCAGGAAGATAGCATCTATCCAATAGAGGGCAAAGCAACGGAGGATGACCGTTTGTTTTTGCTCTGTGATGGTATGGGTGGACATGAGCATGGTGAGGTGGCAAGCCAAAGTGTTTGCAAAAGTCTTTCTTCGTTTTTGTTGCAGCATGCAGTTGCTTCTGAAGGCTTGGAAGATAAGTTGCTGTCTGATGCTTTGGCGTATGCCTACGAAGAACTGGATAAACTGGCTATTGCGGGAGATACCCGTCAGATGGGAACAACTTTAACTTTGCTGTATTTTCACAGTAATGGATGTACGGCAGCCCACATTGGAGATAGTAGAATATACCATCTCCGCCCATCTTCGCATACCATATTATATAAGAGTCGTGACCATTCCCTGGTGTTTGATCTTTATCAGGCTGGTGAGTTGACCTATGAGGAGATGAAGACATTTCCACAGAAAAATGTCATCACCCGTGCGATGATTGCTGGAGATAGAAGTCATCCAAAACCAGATGTTATCCATATTTCTGATATTCAGCCAGGTGATTACTTCTATATTTGTTCTGACGGCATGTTGGAACAGATGGAGGATGGGGAACTGTTGGATGTCTTCTCTGCGAATGTTCGTGATGAAGAGAAGCGACAGATGCTGATTTCAGAAACCTCAGATAATAAAGATAATCATTCTGCTTATATTGTACATATCAAAGAGGTGAATCATGAAGAGGCTGATGTGAGCCTTGTGAATGAAGAGCCTACGGCGAAATGCAATGCTTTGAATATCAAGCCTGTTGTGGAAGAGGTGAGCACTTCTCTTGATGTTGAAATCGTTAAGCCTGCTGGTACACCACCGCCTGTTCCTGATAGTGTGATTGTTGCGATGGAGAATAAGCAGAAAAGAAAGAAATTCCTGTTTGTTGCTTTCATGGCAATAGTGGTGTTGGCTGTTGTAGGAATGTTTGGATATGGCTACTATAGCAAGCATCAAGCAGAGGCTGCTTTGCTTGATTCTCTTCATGAAGATTCTATGATGACCGTGAAAGAGTTTAATAGCCAGCAAGAGTCAAAGACAGATACAACAAAACCAGATTCAATAAAGTAAGATACAATAAAAAATGGACGAACTAAATAATCAAAATATGCTCCAAGTAGGAACCATCCTACACGGAACTTACAAGATAGAAAGCTACTTATCATCTGGTGGTTTCGGCAACACCTATTTAGCAAAGAACATTGAGTTTGATGAGACTTATGTCATCAAAGAGTTCTTTGTAAAAGGAGTGTGCCAGCGTGATGGTAATAGCACTACCATTAGTGTAAGTAATGCCGAGAATACCAATAGCTTTGAGCAACAGCGAGAGAAGTTCAAGAAAGAAGCTCGCCGTCTCCGTAGTCTCAACAATCCTCATATTGTCAAGGTCTATGACCTTTTCGAGGAGAATGGTACTGCATATTATGTGATGGATTATGTGGATGGAGAAAATCTATCTGCACGTTTGAAGCGTACCAATGCACCTTTGGCAGAGTCTGAGGTTCGCAATTACTTGAATCAGATATTGGATGGACTTGAGGCAATCCATGACGAAGGTATGTTTCATCTTGACATCAAGCCAGCCAATATTATGGTGGATAGTCATGATGTGGTCAAGTTGATAGACTTTGGTGCAAGTAAGCAGCAGAGTACGGTTGGTGGTGCCACAATGAGCACGGGCATCAGTTATACGAATGGCTATGCTCCTAAAGAGCAGATGGCGCAGAGCGATGATAAGTTCGGACCATGGACAGACTTCTATGCCCTTGGTGCAACCATGTATAAGTTACTCGCCAACCAAGACCCACCATCAGTTTCTGACCTTTCTGAAGACGAGACAGAGGACAAGCATCTTGCCCTCCCTATGCCTAATGTCTCTGAGGAAATGAAGAAATTGGTGGTATGGATGATGCAAGTAAATAGGAATCAACGCCCTCAAAGTGTTGGAGATATATTGCATTTCTTATCTTCTAATCAGGAGGAGACCGTATCAGAACCTTTTGACTCAGAGGAATCTGATATAGATAAGAGTGATTGGGAAACGTATGATAGAAATGTTTTTCAACTGTTCTCCTTTAAAGGGCGAATAGGACGATTCCACTATATTGTATCTTATTTGGGGATTATGCTTATTGCTATCTTATTTGGTTTCCTGTGGGGATGTGTGGACTTGGCGGCAGGGAATGCTAGCCAACAACCTCCTACGGTAATGATGTGGATATTACAGATTTTCAGCTCTTGGGCATTACTGGCTTTGGGAGCAAGGCGATGCCATGATTCTGGTAGATCGGGATATTGGCAGTTGATTCCTTTCTATAATATTTACTTGCTATTTGCAACTCCACAAGAATATGATAATGAGTATGGGTTGTATAATAATACAAAGGCTCATAAACTTTTTAAGACAAATTCCTTTTTCTTTAGAACCTTTGGGATAATTATAGCTATTATTGTATTATTTATGTTTTTGGGTACGAGAGGTTCTAAAAAGCAAGATGCAAATGTGCAAGATTATTCTTTAGGAACAGATGAGTATGATTCAGAAACTGCAGTTGCAGACACTACCACTTATTACTCAGAGCCAAATTAAGAAAGCTTAATAAATAAAAAAGTAAAAACAAGAAAGAATAGAAAAAACGCAAAAAAAGATGATAATGTAAGCCAATTACTATACAGTGTTAGCTGCAAAGTATGGCGATTCTAATTGGGTGAAAACTGTTAAAATGTTGAGAAAATGAGTGCAATTAATGAGTTGAATATGCTCCGTGTAGGAACCATCCTACACGGAACTTACAAGATAGAAAGCTATTTGGCTTCAGGTGGTTTCGGCAACACCTATTTAGCAAAGAACATTGAGTTTGATGAGACTTATGCCATCAAAGAGTTCTTTGTAAAAGGAGTGTGCCAGCGTGATGGTAATAGCACTACTATTAGTGTAAGCAATGCCGAGAATACCAATAGCTTTGAGCAACAGCGAGAGAAGTTCAAGAAAGAAGCTCGCCGTCTCCGTAGTCTCAGTAATCCTCATATTGTCAAGGTCTATGACCTTTTCGAGGAGAATGGTACTGCATATTATGTGATGGATTATGTGGATGGGGAAAATCTATCTGTACGTTTGAAGCGTACCAATGCACCTTTGGCAGAGTCTGAGGTTCGCAATTACTTGAATCAGATTTTGGATGGTCTTGAGGCAATCCATAACGAAGGTATGTTCCATCTTGACATCAAGCCAGCCAATATTATGGTGGATAGTCATGATGTAGTCAAGTTGATAGACTTTGGTGCAAGTAAGCAGCAGAGTATGGTAGGTGGTGCCACGATAAGCACAGGAATCAGTTATACGAATGGTTATGCCCCAAGTGAACAAATGGCGCAGAGCTATGATAAGTTCGGTCCATGGACAGACTTCTATGCCCTTGGTGCTACCATGTATAAGTTACTCACCAACCAAGACCCACCATCTGTTTCTGACCTTTCTGAAGACGAGACAGAGGACAAGCATCTCGCCCTCCCGATGCCTAATGTCTCTGAGGAAATGAAGACGTTGGTAGTTTGGATGATGCAAGTGAATAGATTGAAGAGACCGAAAAATGTTGGAGAAATAAGACGTATCTTGCAACAGCCTTCTGTTGCTACTTCTAACAATGAAGGAACAAAAGCGTTTAGTCCATATCAATCTTATGTTAATCCAGTTAATGATGATGAAGAAACTGTATGGGCTGGTAAAATAGAAACTGCAGAAACAAATGGGGATAAACTGGAACCGGAAGAAGAATACTTAGACGATGATTCTTCAAGTAAGAATAGGAATATTATAATAATTCTTGTGATAGCTGTAGTTTGTGCAATCGCAATTATGACACGAGGATGTGGCGGAAATAGAACTGCTTCTGACATAAATAGTGTTGAAGCATCTGCGGATTCTGATTCTGTTGTGTATGAACCAGGAGTTGATACTATTATAGCAGAAACTGGTAGTCAAAATTATTTAAATTCTATAGATTATTCTTCTTCTAAAGTTACTGATATAGGTAATTTTAATGATGAAACTTGGAAACTTGTAGAAAGTGAATCAAGTGTATCTTTAGTGTCAGAGAAATATAATTATTCAATTTCAAACATAAGTTGGCAAGATGGTGAAGAACACCAATTGTCTAGTGTCTTGGCTGTAAAGCTCTATAAAGGAAAAATTTGGTTTATAGCTTACGATGATAGCCATAGCATAGGTGCTACAGGTGTATTGTCAGGAACACAAATATTTAATTATGATATAAAGCAAGATGCCTTTAATTTTGTAATGAATTGTAATTCAGCTAAGTTTAAAGGTAAAACTATTGAATATTGTGAAGCACAGGTAAAGCAATATGGCTCGAGTGCTGCTGACAACGAGTATAGTTATGAATGGTATTACTTTGATTTGTAGTTTTTAAATTTAAGATGGAAAAAGATAAAGTTCAAGAATACGTTGAGGGTAAAGTAACCGATGCGTTAAACAAAGTTGTTGCTGATGCTTATCTAGCGGGTTACAATGCTGGCTATCAAGATGGTTATAATAAGGTTGTCAAAGATTCTGTTTCGGTAGGTTCGGAGTTTGTCGACTTGGGACTTCCGAGTGGAACATTATGGTCTTCAGATTATGTTAAAGATGATAACGACAAGGCAATTTATGTAGCTCAGGAGAACGGCGCTGATTATGAAATTCCAACGTACGAGCAATTTAAGGAATTGATGGATGAATGTAAATGGGACCAAAAGTCAGAAAAGAATTGGACCGAAAGTGGTTTTTACCATTGGCATGAGTGGGCAATTTGTCTTGGTCCAAATGGAAATAAAATTACATTTGAAAAAACTGGGATTTATGAAACTACAGATAGCCTTACAAGAACAAGTGAAATTTTCTTTTGGTTGAATAATAAAGAATATTTCTATAACAATTGTGCTAATATTACACTGAATAGTTTGAATATAGGTTCTGAAAATATGTTCTCTGGTTACAAACTGCCAATACGTCTAGTAAAAACGATAGGATGAGGCATAAGAGGTTTGAAAGCCATTTTTGATAATAAGTTTCTAATAAGATTATTGTTTATGGAAAAAGTGAATTTTATAGAAATCGCTAAAGTTTGCCAAGAGCAGTCTCGTGTCAACCATACAGTATGGCGTAATATGACTAGATACGAAGAGTATGTAGATACTCTCTTTGTGTCTATATCTGAAGAGAATATTGTTACTTGTTCTTGTATTTCGAATGTTTTGGAAAATGCAAAGCAATGTATATTA